>JAEWGK010000034.1 GCA_023388385.1 Actinomycetes bacterium
GGGTGGATGCACACGGTGGCGGCGTAGCCGAGCGCGGCGGCGTCGAGTGCCTCCGAGCGCAGGCCGTCGTCGTCGGAGATGTCGACGTGGACGGAGTCCAGGGCGGCGCGGCCGAAGGCGGCGGCAGCGAGCTGGACGCGGGCGCGGGCGTGGCGGGCGACGTCGCGGTAGGTGCCGTCGGCGTGGCGGGAGGACGTGCCGCCGAGGCCGGCGACCAGGTCCTCGGCGCCCCAGAACAGGGCGGCGAGCCCGTCGGCGGCGGCGATCTCCTCGGCCCGCAGGACCCCGAGGGGCGTCTCGACGAGGGCGACGACCTCGAACCCGCGGACGGCGAGCTCGGCAACCTGCGCTGCGGACTCCGCCTTCGGCAGCATGACCAGGCGGACGCCCGCGGCCTCGGCGGCGGCGAGGTCCTCCGCCTGCTCCGGGGCGCCGGCGGCGTTGACCCGGACGATGACGCGCTCCGGGTCCAGGTCCGCGGCGGCGATGGCCGCGCGGCCGACGGGGCGGTTCTCCGGGCGGCAGCCGTCCTCCAGGTCGAGGATGACCATGTCGGCGCGGTCGAGGGCCGTGGCGAAGCGCTCGGGCCGGTCGGCGGGGGCGAAGAGGATCGCGGGGCCCGGCGGATGCCAGCTCATCGCTCCCCCTCCCGGTCCGGGTCGCACTGGACCAGGGTGGAGCGCACCGCGCGGCAGACGACGACGCCGTCCTGGTTGCGGCCGACGTGCTCCAGCTCGACGATGCCCTCGCCGGGCCGCGACGTCGAGCGGCGCGCGCCGACGCACACGGTCTCGGCGTAGAGGGTGTCTCCGTGGACCATCGGCGCGGGGAAGGACACCTCGGTGAAGCCGAGGTTGGCGACGATGGTGCCGAGCGTCAGCTGGGACACCGACAGGCCGACGACCGTGGACAGCGTCCACATGGAGTTGACCAGGCGGCTGCCGCCGAATCCGGGCTGCTGCGCCGACCAGTGCGCGTCGAGGTGCAGCGGCTGCGTGTTCATCGTCAGCGTGGTGAACAGCACGTCGTCCGTCTCGGTGACCGTGCGGCCGGGGCGGTGCAGGTAGCGGGCGCCGACCTCGAATTCCTCGAACCAGAGGCCGCGCTGGAGGATCTCGCTCATCGTGGTCCCTTCCCCTACAGGCCCAGCCCGCGGGCGATGAGCATGAACTGCACCTCGGTGGTGCCCTCGCCGATCTCCAGGATCTTGGAGTCGCGGTAGTGGCGGGCGACCGGGTACTCGTTCATGAAGCCGTAGCCGCCGTGGATCTGGGTGGCGGCGCGGGCGTTGTCCATCGCGGCCTCGGAGGCGATCATCTTGGCGATGGACGCCTCGCGGCGGAAGTCCAGGCCCTTCAGCATCTTCGCGGCGGCGTCGTACCAGGCCATGCGGGCGGCGTGGGCGCGGGCCTCCATGCGGGCGATGGTGAAGCTGATCGCCTGGTAATCGGCGATGCGCCGGCCCATCGAGGTGCGCTCCTTCGCGTACCTGACGGATTCATCGACGCAGCCCTGGGCGGCGCCGGTGGCCAGGGCCGCGATGGCGACGCGCCCCTCCGCGAGGATGGACAGGAAGTTGGCGAAGCCGCGGCCGCGCACGCCGAGGAGGTTGGCCTCCGGCACGCGGGCGCCGGAGAACGTCAGCGGGTGGGTGTCGGAGGCGTTCCAGCCGACCTTGTCGTACGCCTCCCCGACGGTGAAGCCCTCCGTACCGGACGGGACGATGATGGTGGAGATCTCCTTCTTCCCGCCCTCCTTCTCGCCGGTGACGGCGGTGACGGTGACCAGGGAGGTGATGTCCGTGCCGGAGTTGGTGATGAACTGCTTGGCGCCGTCGATGACCCACTCGCCGCCCTCCAGGCGGGCGGTGGTGCGGGTGCCGCCGGCGTCGGAGCCGGCGTCCGGTTCGGTGAGGCCGAAGCCCGCCAGGCGGCGGCCGGACACGAGATCCGGCAGCCACGTCCCCTTCTGCTCCTCGTCGCCGAAGCGCAGGATGGGCATGGCGCCCAGGCCGACACCCGCCTCGAGGGTGATGGCGACGGACTGGTCGACCTTCGCCAGCTCCTCCAGCGCGATGCCGAAGGAGAGGTAGTCGCCGCCCTGGCCCCCGTACTCCTCGGGGAATGGCAGGCCGAACAGGCCCATCTCCCCCATCTGGGCGACGATCTCGTAGGGGAACGTGTGGTCTCGGTCGTGCTGGGCGGACACGGGGGCGACCGCGTCACGGGCGAACTCGCGGACGCCCGCCTGCAGGTCCCGGTACTCGGCGGGCAGATCGGCGGTGTTGATATCGGTCATGTCGTGCTCCTCGGGGTGCGGTGTGCGCCGCGGATGGCATGCGCGGGAAACGGATGATGCGTGGTGGGGTGGTTCGGGGGCGAGGGGTGCGCCGGGCGGGGCCCGCCTGGTGTCGGGGTCCAGTGCGTCAGCCGCCGGGCTCCTCGACGGCGGCCAGCGGCTGACCGGCGGCGACCTGGTCGCCGGCGGAGGCGAGGTGCCTGACGACGCCGGCCTCGGGGGCCGTGAGGGTGTGCTCCATCTTCATGGCTTCCACGACGACGACCGGGTCCCCGGCGGTGACCTCCGCGCCGTCGGCGGCGGTGAAGGCGATGACGGTGCCGGGCATCGGGGAGGCGAGCGCCCCCTCGGCCCCGTCGGGGCCGGCCGCGGAGCGGACGACGTCGTCGCGGCGCAACAGCCAGGCCCCGGCATCGGAGGACGCGAGCAGCTCCCCGTCGCCGGCGTGCTCGACGCGCCAGCGGCGGGCCATGCCGTCGACGGTGACGCGGAGGGCATCGCCCTCGCGGTGGACCGCCGCGCGGTGGACGCGCGGTTCCGGGGCCTCCGCCATCGCCGCGCGGCCGGCCTCGTCGGCGGGGTGGGTGATGCCGGCGACGACGTCGCCGACGACGACGCGGGCGTCATCCGGCGAGCCGGTCAGCGACACGACGGAGGACCCGCCGGCGCCGGCGAGGCGGAGGCGCTGCACGGCGGGTTCGCCGAGGCGCCAGCCATCGGGCACGGCCCACGGGGAGGCCGGCCGGTCGGGCCAGCGCTCCCGCAGCCACGCCATCGCGGCGGCGACGAGCGCCTCGTCGGGGGCACCGGGATCGGCGTAGCCGCCGGCGACGCGGTCGAGCAGCCCGGTGTCCAGGTCGCCGGCGGCGACCTCGTCGACGGCCAGCAGGTACCGCAGGAAGTCCACGTTGACGCCGACGCCGCCGACGGCGGTCGCCGCCAGTGCCCGGTCGAGCCGGACGAGCGCCTCCGCGCGGTCCTCGCCGTGGGCGATGACCTTCATGAGCATCGGGTCGTACAGCGGGGTGACCTCGGTGCCGTCGGCGATGCCGGAGTCGACGCGGATGCCCGGGCCGGACGGCTCGGCGACGCGGGTGACGCGGCCGCCCGTCGGCAGGAACCCCGCCGCCGGGTCCTCCGCGTAGACGCGGGCCTCGATGGCGTGGCCGGTCAGGCGCACGTCGTCCTGCGTCAGCGGCAGCCGCTCGCCGCGGGCGACGGCCAGCTGCAGCGCCACCAGGTCCAGGCCCGTGACCTCCTCCGTCACCGGGTGCTCCACCTGCAGGCGGGTGTTCATCTCCATGAAGTAGAACGTGTCCGGCTCGTCGGCGGGGACGATGAACTCCACCGTCCCCGCGCCGACGTAGCCGACCGACCGGGCCGCGTCGCAGGCGGCCCTGCCGATGCGGGCGCGGGTGGCGTCGTCAAGCAGGGGAGACGGCGCCTCCTCGATCACCTTCTGGTGGCGGCGCTGCAGCGAGCACTCGCGCTCCCCCAGGTGGATGACGTTCCCGTGGGCGTCGGCGAGGATCTGGACCTCGATGTGGCGGGGCGTGTCGACGAAGTGCTCGAGGAACAGCGAGTCATCGCCGAAGGCGCCGGCGGCCTCGCGCCGGGCGGTGACGAGGGCGGCGGAGAGATCCGCGGGGTCCTCGACACGGTGCATGCCCTTGCCGCCGCCTCCGGCGGAAGGCTTGATGAGCACGGGGAAGCCGATGCCCGGCGCGGCCCCGATGAGCTCCCCGTCGGTGAGCCCCGGCCGGGAGATGCCCGGCACGGTCGGGACGTCGCGCGCCTCGACGGCCTCGCGGGCCGAGATCTTGTCGCCCATCGTCTCGATGGCCTCCGCGGGCGGCCCCATGAAAACGATGCCGGCGGCGGCGCAGGCGCGGGCGAAGGCCGCGTTCTCCGACAGGAAGCCGTAGCCGGGGTGGATGGCCTGCGCGCCGGTGCGGCGGGCGGCGTCGATGATGGCCTCGGCGACGAGGTAAGACTCGCGCGCCGGGGCGGGTCCAATGCGGACGGCGACGTCGGCGTCGCGGACGTGCGGGGCGTCGGCGTCGGCATCCGAATACACGGCCACGGAGCGGACGCCCTGCTCCCGCAGGGTGCGGATGACGCGTCGGGCGATCTCGCCGCGGTTGGCGACGAGGACGGTGTCGATGGCGGTCATGGGGGAGTTCTCCTTCTCCGATCCGGGCTCACATGCGGAACACGCCATAGCCCGGCTCGCCCAGGGGCGCGCCGGCGGCGACGTCGAGGGCCATGCCCAGGACGCGGCGGGTGTCGGCCGGGTCGATGACCCCGTCGTCCCAGAGACGGGCCGAGGAGTGGTACGGGTGGGACTGCTCGTCGAACTGCGCACGGATGGGGGACTCGAAGTCCTCCTGCTCCTCCGCGGACCAGGTGCCGCCGCCCCGCTCGATCTGGTTCCGGCGGACGGTCGACAGGGTCATGGCCGCTTGGGGCCCACCCATGACGGCGATGCGGGCATTGGGCCACATCCACAGGAAGCGGGGCGAGTACGCGCGGCCGCACATGGAGTAGTTGCCGGCGCCGAAGGCACCGCCGATGACGACGGTGAGCTTCGGCACCCGGGTGGTGGCGACGGCGTTGACCATCTTCGCGCCGTGCTTGGCGATGCCCCCGGCCTCGTACTCCCGGCCGACCATGAAACCTGTGGTGTTCTGCAGGAACACGAGCGGGATGCCGCGCTGGTCGCACAGCTCGATGAAGTGCGCGCCCTTCTGGGCGGACTCGGCGAAGAGGATGCCGTTGTTCGCCACGATGCCGACGGGGTGGCCGTGGATGCGGGCGAACGACGTCACCAGGGTGCCCCCGAACTCCGCCTTGAACTCGTGGATGGAGCCCGCGTCGCAGAGCACCTCGATGACCTCGTGCACGTCGTACGGCGTCTTCGCGTCGACCGGGACGATGTCGTAGAGGTCGGTCTGCGGGCGCGGCGCCTCGGCGGGCGCGGCCACGTCCCACGGCGCCTCCGGGTCCCGCGGAAGCGTTGCGACGATGCCCCGGACCCTGCGCAGCGCGTCGGCGTCGTCCGCGGCGAGGTGATCGGTCACGCCCGAGACGCGGGAGTGCAGTGCGCCGCCGCCGAGCTCCTCCGGCGTGACGTCCTCGCCCGTCGCGGCCTTCACCAGCGGCGGGCCCGCCAGGAAGATGGTGCCCTGATCGCGGACGATGACGGCCTCGTCGCTCATCGCCGGGACGTAGGCGCCGCCGGCGGTGCAGCTGCCCATGACGGAGGCGATCTGCGGGATGCCCTTGGCGGACATGGTCGCCTGGTTGTAGAAGATGCGGCCGAAGTGGTCGCGGTCGGGGAAGACCTCGTCCTGGTTGAGCAGCATCGCGCCGCCGGAATCGACCAGGTAGATGCAGGGCAGGCGGTTGGCCTCGGCGATTTCCTGGGCTCGGAGGTGCTTCTTCACCGTCATCGGGTAGTAGGTGCCGCCGGAGACCGTGGCGTCGTTGGCGACGATCATGCAGCGGCGGCCCTCCACCAGACCGATGCCGGCGACGATGCCGGCGGCCGGGACGTGCCCGCCGTACATGCCGTGGGCGGCGAGCGGGGCGACCTCCAGGAACGGGCTGCCGGGATCGAGGAGCTCGGTGATGCGCTGGCGGGCGAGCAGCTTCCCGCGGGAGAGGTGCCGTTGGCGGGCCTTCTCGCCGCCGCCGAGGGCGGTACGGGCGAGGGTCCCGCGCAGGTCGTCGACCAGCGCGACGTGGCGCTCGCGGTTCGTCTGCGTGGGGGCGGTCATGCGTCCTCCGGGGCGTCGGGCGTCGTGTGCGGGGCGGCCTCCGGGGTGGCGCACGGCCCCGCCGGGCATCACGTTAATCACAATTAACTTTGTGGGGGCAAACGTTAAGCGCCGCAAACTGTGACTGCAATCACTTTTTGGGCACAATGCATTCGCCCTGCTCGGGGCACGTGCCGTCACCCCCGATCGCCACCCCCGGCGCGGATGCCCCGGGCCCCATCAAGGGTCGATCCGGCGCAGCCGTTGCACGTGCCGCCCCGCGGACGTCGCCGGCGGGGCCGCGCCCTACTCCCCCAGGTCGAATGCCCGCAGCGCCATCGCGCGGGCCTCCCGGGCCACGGCGTCGCCGCCGGCCCAGTGCAGGACGTGCTGGGAGGAGTTGATGAGGCCCGCCGCCAGCTGCACCCTCAGCCGAGCCGCGGCGGCGTCGAGCGACGGATCGGCGGCGCGGACGGCGTCCGACCACAGGCCGACGTACGTGCGCTGCAGCGAGCGGACCTTGTCGCGGTCCTCCCGGTCGAGGTTGCCGATCTCCCGTTCCTGGATGCGGATGCGGTCGGGCTCCGTCACCGCGAAGTCGACGTGGAAGTCGATGAGGGCGCGCAGCGTTCCGGCCGGGTCCGCGTCGTCGCCGCGGTCGGCGAGGACCGCGCGGGCGCCGTCGACGAGCCGGATGGAGATGTCGATGAGGATCGCCGCGAGCAGCCCGGCCTTGCCGCTGAAGTGCCGGTAGACGGCGGGACCCGAGACGCCGACGGCGCTGCCGACGTCGTCGAGCGTCGTCTGGCGGAAGCCGCGCTCGGCCATGATGCGCGCGGCGGCGGCGATGAGTTCCTCGCGTCGCCGCGACTTCGCGGCCCGGCGGGCGTCCGGCATCGGCGGCTCCTCTCTCCTGGCCCGGCCGCCTCCCCGCCGCGGCCGCCGCGTTCCCCGCGTGCGCCGCGCCGTCGCCGGACCGGACCCCGTTCGGTGACGTGTCGAGGATAGCCCGTCAGCCGACGACGGCCCCGGTCTGCGCGACTTCGGCGGCCAGCGCGCGCTGCAGCGCGTGGGAGTCGACGTAGCCCTCGTGGCGGGGCAGGTCGAGCATCCTCAGGCCTCCCGACAGGTCCGGGCGGTGGTGCTGGGCACGCTCCTCGAACGCCGCCGCGACGCGGCCGTCGCCACGCAACCGGTCGTCGACGACGGCGGCGAGGATCGCCGCCTGCCGCCCGATGGCATCGAAGGCGCCGGAGTTGGTCTCGATGAGCCCGGGGCACCACAGCCCCGGCAGGTCACGGTGGGCCATGCCCAGATAGGCGGCCTCCAGCGGCCGGTCCCCGAAGAGTTCCGCGGCCACGGGCACGACGTGGCGGTAGCCGGTGGCGGCGATGACGACGTCGTAGTCGCCGCGGGTGCCGTCGCGGAAGACGACCCCGTCGGCGTCGAAGCGCTCCACGTCGCCGCGGACGCGGACGTCGCCGTGGCGCAGATGGTGGATGAGCTGGTCGTTCATGAGCGGATGGGACTCGAACGGCAGGTGGTCGGGCTTCGGCAGGCCGAGCTTCGTCACGTCGCCGACGAGCAGCCGCAGGGCCACCGCCGCGCCGCGCTGCAGGAGCTTCACCGGCAGCTCCGGGCCGCCGGACATCCACTCGTCGGCGGGGCGGCCGAGGATGTGCTTCGGGATGAACCAGTAGCCGCGCCGCATGCTGATCTCCGCCGACGCGCCGGCCTGCGCGGCATCGCACGCGATGTCGCAGCCGGAGTTGCCCGCGCCGATGACCAGCACGCGCCTGCCGCGCAGCTCGTCGATGGAGCGGTATTCCGCCGAATGCAGGTACCGGCCCGCGAACCCTTCCGCGCCCGGAAGGTCGGGCAGCTTCGGCGTGTGCAGCACGCCGGTGGCGCAGACGACCTCGCGGTACCGCGTGCGCGTCTCCTCCCCTCCCCCGGCGGGCCGCGTGACGACGTCGAATCCGCCGCCCCGCGCCGGCGTCACCGAAACGACCTCGACGCCGTGGCGGATGTGATCCGCGACGCCGGTGTCGTCCGCCAGCCGCCGCAGATAGGCGTGGATCTCGGCCCGCGGCGGGTAGTCGGCGGCGCCGTCCGGGAACGGGTGACCGGGGATGGCCGACAGCCGTCTGGAGCTGATGAAGTGCGCGGACTCGTACATCGGCGTCCACGGGTTGTCGATGTCCCACAGCCCGCCGACGCCCGTGTGGCGCTCGACGTGGTCGTAGCCGATGCCGCGGGCCGCCAGCTGGGCGGCCGCGGCGAGTCCGGACGGGCCGGCGCCGATGACGAGCACGGGCGCGGCGGCGGAGGCGGAGGCGTCATTCATGGGACGAAACGATAGACGCGCGACGGGGCCGCCGTCCCGGGAAAACGGGAGGCGACCCCGTCGGGGGTCGCGGGCCGGGCGGTGGGGCCTAGTGCGCGAAGTGGCGGGCGCCGGTGAGGTACATGGTGACGCCGGCCTTCTCGGCGGCCTCGATGACCTCGGCGTCGCGAATGGAGCCGCCCGGCTGGACGACGGCGGTGACGCCGGCGTCGGCGAGCACCTGGAAGCCGTCGGCGAACGGGAAGAACGCGTCGGACGCGGCGACGGCGCCGCGGGCGCGCTCGGCGCCATCCGCCAGGGTGTTGGCGCGCTCGACGGCCAGCTTGGCGGCGTCGACGCGGTTGACCTGGCCCATGCCGACGCCGACGGTCGCGCCATCCTTGGCCAGCAGGATGGCGTTGGACTTGACGGCGCGGACGGTGCGCCACGCGAACTCGAGGTCCTTCAGCGTCTCCTCGTCGGCGGCCTCGCCGGTGGCCAGCGTCCAGTTGGCCGGGTCGTCGCCCTCGGCCTGCAGGATGTCGCGCTCCTGCATGAGCATGCCGCCGGAGACCTCGCGCTTCTCGACGACGGCGCGGGCCGGCTCCGGGGCGCGGAGGATGCGGATGTTCTTCTTGCGGGACAGGACCTCGACCGCGCCGTCCTCGTACTCCGGGGCCACGATGACCTCGGTGAAGACCTCCGCGACCTGCTCCGCCATCTCGACGGACACGGCGCGGTTGACGGCGATGACGCCGCCGAAGGCGGACACCGGGTCGCAGGCGTGGGCGGCGCGGTGGGCCGCGGCGATGGACTCGTCGGAGACGCCGATGCCGCACGGGTTGGCGTGCTTGACGATGGCGACGCACGGGCGGTCGTGGTCCCACGCGGCGCGCCACGCGGCGTCGGAGTCGGTGTAGTTGTTGTAGCTCATCTCCTTGCCGTGGAACTGCTCCGCCTGGGCCAGGCCGCCCTCGGCGTCGGCCGCGGCGTACAGCGCGGCGCGCTGGTGCGGGTTTTCGCCGTAGCGCAGGGTCGCGCGGCGCTCCCACGCGGCGCCGGCCCACTCCGGGAACAGCTCGCCCTCCTCGGCGATCTGGCCGCCCATCCACGTGGCGACGGCGACGTCGTACGCGGCGGTGTGGCGGAACGCGTCGACGGCCAGGGCCGTGCGCTCGGCGCGGGTGAAGCCGCCGCCGCGGACGGCCTCGACGACCTCGCCGTACTTCGCCGGGTCGACGACGACGGCGACGGACGGGTGGTTCTTCGCCGCGGCGCGGACCATGGACGGGCCGCCGATGTCGATCTGCTCGACGCACGCGTCGAAGTCGGCGCCGGAGGCCACCGTCTCCGTGAACGGGTAGAGGTTGACGACGACGAGCTGGAACGGCTCGACTCCCAGGTCCGACAGCTGGTCCAGGTGGTCGTCCTTGCGGGTGTCGGCCAGGATGCCGGCGTGGACGCGCGGGTGCAGCGTCTTCACGCGGCCCTCGAGGCACTCGGGGAAGCCCGTGAGCTCCTCGACCTTGACGACGTCCACGCCCGCGTCGGCGATGCGCGCCGCGGTGGAGCCGGTGGAGACGATCTCCACGCCGGCCTCGGCCAGGGACCGCGCCAGATCCTCCAGCCCGGTCTTGTCGTAGACGCTGATGAGAGCGCGCTTGATCTGCTTCCGATCGTCCGTCATGAGAGAGAGGCCTTTCGTCCGTTCCGCGTGAACCCGTGTTCCGCGATGGTGGTCAGCACGTCGGCCAGCAGCCGCCGTTCGACCGTCTTGATGCGTTCGTGCAGCGTGTCCGCCGTGTCCCCGTCCTCGACCGGCACCGCCCGCTGGGCCAGGATGGGCCCGGTGTCGACGCCCGCGTCGACGAGGTGAACGGTCGTGCCGGTGACCTTGACGCCGTGGGCCAGGGCGTCCGGCACCGCGTGGGCGCCGGGGAAGGACGGCAGCAGGGCCGGGTGGGTGTTGACGATCCCGTCGGGGTGGGCGGCGATGAACTCCTCGCCGAGGATGCGCATGAACCCCGCCGAGACGACGAGGTCCGGCTCATGCGCATCGACGGCGGCCAGGAGCCTCCGGTTCCAGCCGCCGCGGTCGGCGCGGGCCGCGTCGTCGAACTCAACGACGAAGGTCGGCAGCCCCGCCTCCCGGGCCCGGCCGATGGCCGGGCAGTTCTTGTCGGAGCCGACTGCCGCGATGGCCACCACCGCCGGATCCAGCAGATCCAGCAGCGACTGCAGCAGCGTCCCCTGGCCCGAGGCCAGCACGACGACGCGCAGCGGGAGCTTCGCGGGTCGGTGGACGATGTCTGCCGGTGCGGTCACGGAGTCGGTCACGGTGCCCGAGTCTAACCGTCAACCCGGCGAACGTCGCCGACCAGGGCTACCCGGCGTCCGGTCCTCGGTCCCCCTCCAGGTCCTCGCCGGCCGGCGGGACGGCGTCGCCGCGGGGCTCCTCTGCTTCGGCTTCGGTGTCGGACGCGTCCTCGCCGGCGTCGCCCTCGGCGTCATCGATCGCAGCGTCGGCTTCAGCGCCGTCGTCGGCGTCGGCGGTCCCGGCGTCGGCGGTCCCGGCGTCGGCCGATTCGTCCACCGCCTCGTCCGCGTCATCCGCGTCCTCGTCAACGGCCTCCGCGGCCTCAGCTTCGGTGTCGGGCGCATCCTCGCCGGCGTCGCCCTCGGCGTCGGCGCCATCGGCTTCCCCATCC
>JAEWGK010000120.1 GCA_023388385.1 Actinomycetes bacterium
GTGGACTTCGTCAGCCACACGTCGCGGAGGAAGCCGGTGACGCAGAAGCGGCCGCGCTGCAGCGCGTAGCCGAGGACGATGCCGAGAACGGCGCCGGTAAGAATCATGTGTCCCCTTGGGTGTCGGAAAGGGAAAGTAGACCGATGGGTCTGTCAATAAGTGGGGACCCTAACCCATCGCATACCGATCTGTCTAGAAGTCGCCCTGGAATCGCTGTTCCTGCAGGTGGGTCGCCTCTGGGGCCGCCCGGGGCGTCGTCACGCGCGCGGTGCACGCTCGCCCGCCGCGTTCGCCGGCCGGCATCGCCAGACGGGTCCGCCGTGCTCTCGCCACGCAACCGACATGCCGTGCGCCAGGGATTTGCCCAGGTAAGGCGGAGGGGTGTACATTCATCCCACGACCGCCGGATGCGGGCGCCCGAGCATGTCCCCGGACATGGCCGCGATATGCGGGCAGGGTGCGCGGGTCACGGCGACGAAGTGGATGAAGGATCCCACCCTGGGTGCGCCGCAGAATCATGGTTGCGCCGGGGTCGAAGGCGCCGCGGACGCGGTAGGCGAGCAGTCGCCCGCCGTCCGGCCGGCACCGGCCGGCCGCCCGATGGGCGGCTTCCCGGGTGGGATCGGGACTCCACTTCGCCGTCGGGGGCGGTTCGGACGAAGTGTTCATTCATCGACTTAGGAGTCCACATCAGCGCTGAAGCTCGCGTGAACGAGCGTATCCGAGTTCCGCAGGTCCGCCTCGTCGGCCCGAGCGGCGAGCAGGTTGGCATCGTCGCCACGGACGAGGCCCGCAAGATCGCCTACGAGGCCGATCTTGACCTGGTCGAGGTCGCCCCGAAGGCGAAGCCGCCGGTCTGCAAGATCATGGACTACGGCAAGTTCAAGTACGAGCAGGCCCAGAAGGCCCGCGAGGCTCGCCGGAACCAGCAGCAGACCGTGGTCAAGGAGCAGAAGTTCCGTCCGAAGATCGACGACCACGACTACGAGACGAAGAAGGGCAACGTCGTCCGATTCCTGGACAAGGGGTCGAAAGTCAAGGTCACCATCATGTTCCGCGGCCGCGAGCAGTCTCGCCCCGAGCTGGGCTACCGCCTGCTGGAGCGCCTGGCGGGCGACGTCGCCGAGCACGGAGTCGTCGAGTCCCGCCCGAAGCAGGACGGCCGCAACATGACGATGGTCCTCGGCCCGCTCCGCAAGGGCAAGAAGCAGGGCTGACCCGGCTCCCTCATCCGGGACGCCCCGCCGGGGTCTCCCGGCGACCGTCCGTGTCCGCCCGGGGTCCGAACAGGATCCCGGACACCACGAAAACGCGTAAAGGACGTGCACAACCATGAAGCAGAAGACCCACAAGGGCACCGCGAAGCGATTCAAGAAGACCGGCTCCGGCAAGCTGCGCCGTGAGCAGGCGAACCGCCGCCACCTCCTGGAGGGCAAGCCCTCGACCCGCACCCGCCGCCTGAAGGGCGACACGGATGTCGCCAAGGCCGACGTCAAGCGCGTCAAGCGTCTCCTGGGTCAGGCGTAAACCGCCTCCCGCCCCTCCGAACAAACGACTCCCGGGCCAGGCCCCCGACATCCCCGGCCAGCCCCGATTTACGTAAGGAAGTATCACTGTGGCACGTGTGAAGCGCTCGGTCAACGCCAAGAAGAAGCGCCGCGAGGTCCTCGATTCCGCGAAGGGTTACCGCGGCCAGCGTTCCCGCCTGTACCGCAAGGCCAAGGAGCAGATGCTCCACTCGAAGACCTACGAGTTCCGGGACCGCCGCCACCGCAAGGGCCAGTTCCGCCGCCTGTGGATCGCTCGCATCAACGCGGCCGCCCGCGCCAACGACATGACCTACAACCGCTTCATCCAGGGTCTGCAGCTCGCCGGCATCGAGGTCGACCGCAAGAACCTCGCCGAGCTCGCCGTCAACGACCCGCAGGCGTTCACCGCCCTGGTTGAGGCCGCCAAGGCCGCCCTGCCGGAGGACGTCAACGCCCCGGCCGAGGCCAAGTAGGAGCACGGTAGTCTGGGCCGCATGCCCGACACCTTCACGCGACCCGCGGAGTCCTTCACCGAAAGGACCCCGCGGGTCGTTTCCGCGTCCAAGCTCCACCGCGCCGCCGCGCGGCGCAAGACCGGCCGCTTCCTCGCGGAGGGTCCCAACTCCGTGGAGGCCGCAATCGCGGCCGGGGCCGCCGTCGAGGTGTTCGCCGCGGAGAAGGCCATGTCGCGCCACGTCGATCTGCTTGACGACGCGGTCCGCGCCGGCATCGTCGTCTCCGCGATCACGGATCGGGCCGCCGCCTCGCTCGCGGAGACCGTGACCACGGCAGGCCTGTTTGCCGTGTGCGCCGCCGATCGCGTCCTGCGGGAGCCGGGGGAGGTCCTGGATCGCGCATGCGACGCGTCCGCCTCCCCGGCCCGGATGGCGGTCATCGCCGTCGGCATCTCCGACCCGGGCAACGCGGGAACCGTCATCCGCATGGCCGACGCGCTCGGTGCCGCCGGAGTCGTCTTCGCCGGCGAGACCGTTGACCCGCTGGGAGGCAAGGCCGTTCGCTCCTCGGCGGGTTCCGTCTTCCACGTCCCCGTGGCACGCACGCCCGACGTGGCCGGGACGCTGGCCGCGGCTGCCGAGCGCGGCGTCGTCACGTTGGCGACCGCGATGGACGGCGACCTGGTCCTCGGCGCCGACCCGCTGCCCGCCGCCCCCGTGGCGTGGCTGACGGGCAACGAGGCCCACGGGCTGCCCGACGACGTGCTGGCCGCCACTGACGCGACCGTGTCCATTCCGATGCGCGGGGGAGCGGAATCGCTGAACCTCGCCACCGCCGCAGCGATGTGCCTGTGGGAGACCGCCCGCGCGCCGCGTGGCTGACGTGCACGCAAGGGGAAAGGGGACGCGTCCAGGACCATGATCCGTCGACGCGAGCCCCGGGTACTATGATGCTCCCGATACGATTCCAGTCCGACGAACGAGAAGATGGTCCAGCAGTGAGCGACACTCCCACCACGCCCGATCTCTCCGAGGAGGCCCTCGCCGCGGCCGCCGAGGCCGCGCTGGCCGCGTTCGTGGCCGCCGCCGACCCGGAGGAGCTCGCGGAGGCGAGGCGCGCCCATCTCGGCGACGCTGCCCCCATCCCGCAGGCCCGGCGCGCGTTGGGCGGCCTGCCGAAGTCCGAGCGCAAGGATGCCGGCCGCCGGGTGAACATGGCCCGCGGCAAGGTGGAGAAGGCCCACGCGGAGCGCGCCGCGGTCCTCGAGGCCGAGGCCGTCGAGCGGCG
>JAEWGK010000170.1 GCA_023388385.1 Actinomycetes bacterium
AGGGCGCTGCGCGTCGATGGCGTACTTCAGCGAGAACGTGATGGCGGAGGCGAGGGCCACCGCCAGCGGGGCGATCATCGCCCGCGTGAACGTCTGGGCCACCCACATCGCGACGAGCGCGACGACGCACAGCGCGACCGTGCCCGGGGTGTTGAACCACGAGGTCACGGTGCGGAAGAACGACGCGGCCGCGCCGGAGCGCTCGAAGACGACGTCGTAGGTGACGTCCGCGTTGAGGTCCTTTGCCCAGTCCGTCCGCAGGATGAGCGTCAGCGCCGCCAGCAGCACCGCCGCGACGCCGAAGACCGCCAGCGGGGCGCGGCGGTTCGGCGCGGCCGGGGCCGCGGTGGCCGGGGCACCCCGCACCGCCACCCCCGACACGATCCCGCAATCACCTGAGGAGCGATCCCCGATGACCGGACCAGACGACGACGGCACCCCGTTCCGCTACGGGTCGGGCGGACGGCCCGACGGCCAGGGCGCACCGGGCGGCGGCGCGCAGGACCAGGGCGGCGCCGCGTACGGGGCACAGCAGCCCCAGGGCGGGCACGCATACGGCGCCCAGCCCCAGGGCGGTCCCGGATACGGCGCGCAGCAGCCCCAGGGCGGCAACGCCTACGGCGCGCAGCCCGCCCCGCCGCAGAACCCGTACGGCGGTCAGGCGCCGACCTCCAATCCGGAGAAGGGCCGCGGCTTCTTCATCGCCGCCGCCATCGTCGGGGTCATCGCCATGCTCGGCGCCGTCACCGCGGGCATCGGGTTCCGCGGCGTCGTCGACGGCGCGTCCGGCCACGAGATGCGCGCCATCCCGCCCTCGGGCATCGAGATGGAGGCCGGGAAGGAGTACGGCATCTGGGTGCAGGGCGATCCCGTCCGGTCCTCCGACGGCGGGACGGAGCTGACCAACGTGTCGTGCACGCTGCTCTCCCCGGCTCCGGTGACGACGCCGTCGAGCAGCTACACGCTGAACGATCGTCGGCTCGTCGCGCTCTACACGCCGGAGGATTCCGGCATCCACAGGTTCAGCTGCGACGGCCGCCCGCTGTTCGCGGGCCCCGGGAAGGAGGCGGTGACCGGCCTGTTCGGCGGGGTCACGGCCGGCATCCTCGGCGTCGTGGCCATGTTCGTCTGCGGCATCGCCGCCGTGATCCTGCTGATCGTCGGTTTCGTCGCCCGCGACAACTCCCGCCCGAAGGAGGCGCCACGACAGTGACGGGCGGCAAACGCGACGGCGGGGCCGCGTGGCCCATCACCCTGGCGGCCGGGCTGGTCCTCCTGGCGGCCGCGGCCTTCTTCCTGTGGTGGCTGAACCTGGGCGACGGCCGCACCTCCGTCTACGAAATCGAGGGGCAGCCGCCGGACCATCACGCACCCGTGTACCCGGTCGAGCTCTACGAGGGCCAGGAGGTCAGCCTCTGGGCCATCGGCCGGGACCATGAAGCGGACGGCTATCTGGACGCGCTGTTCAAGCGCCCGTGCGCCCTCACCGGCCCGCCGGGCACGGAAGCTGCGGGATTCCGGCCGATGGTGTCCGGCGATCAGGTGGTCGGCTATTTCACGGCTCCGGCGGACGGCGTCTACGGGTTCCGTTGCGGGGGCTACCGCATCGGGCAGGGCCCCGCCGAACCGGGGGTGCTCGGCCAGGCGCTGGGGACCGGAGCGGCAATTGTCGTGGGGCTGCTCGCGCTTCTGCTGATCCTGGCGGCGATCGGGCAACGCCCGGGCGGACGGCGCTGAACCCGGCGCCTCCGCGGCCTCCGCCATCCACCGCCCGCGACGTTGCGTGACGACGATCCCCGCCGCGGCCCGGCCCCTCCCGCCGGGCGGCATACCCTTCCCGACATAGGCCACTTGTGATAGCATTAGTGGCACAATGTGGCCCCGGGAAGGAGGAGCCAATGCTCATCACCGTCGACTCCGCGTCGCCGCTGCCCATCTACGGGCAGCTCGTCGCCGAACTGCGGCGCCGCATCGCCGACGGCGACGTCCCCGTCGGCGAGCGCCTGCCGTCCGCCGGCGAACTCGCCGACTCGCTCGGCCTCAACCGCAACACCGTGCTCCGCGCGTACCGGACGCTGCGCGACGACGGCCTCGTCGAGCTGCGCCGCGGCCGCGGGGCCACCGTCGTCGCCGCCCCCGACCGCGACGGGGACCTGGACGCCGCGCTCGACCGCGTCGCCTCCCTCGCCCGCGCCCACGGCCTCGGCCTCGCCGACGTCGCCTCCGCGCTGTCCGTCAGGGGGCTGTCATGAGCCGCGCCCGCTACGTCCTCGCCGTCTCCGCGCCAGCGGCCGTCGTCGTCCTCGCCTGCGCCCTGTGGGCCGCCGCCGCGCTGCCGCAGCTGCCGGACCCGCTGGCCACGCACTTCACCGGGCTGCCGATGCGCGCCGACGGCTGGAGCGCGCCGGGTTCGTCCGTCGCCCTCCTTGTCGCCCTCTCCATCGGCATGCTCGCCCTGCAGGCGGGATTGGCCACGATGCCCGGCAACCACGGCGCCGGAGCCCGCTTCCTCGGGGCCTGCATGTCCGGTTCCACTGCCGTCATCGCGCTCCTGATCCCCGCGACCCTGGTCCCCCAGACCGGGCTCGACGACGTCCGCGTCCTCGTGCTGCCCGGCTGGTCCCCGGCGCTGCTGGCCATCGGCGCCGTCGTCTTCGCCGCCATCGGCGCCCTGATTCCGCCGCCGCCCGCGCCGGAGCAGAAGGACCCGGCCGACGGCGCCGCGGCTCCGGTCATCGACGTGCCCGCCGGGGGCGCCACCGCCTGGTTCGGCTCCGGCACGCTGTCGCGGATCCCGTTCATCATCCTCGTGGCCGCCGCGGCGGCGGCCGCGGGCACCATCGCCGTCGTCGGATTCTCCGGGGCCGGGGCCGGCGTCACCGCCCTGACGGCCGTCGTCGCCGTCCTCGTCGTCACCGCGACGGTGTCGTTCCTGCGGGTGCGGGTGCGCGTCGACGCCCGCGGCATCCACTGGCGGATGCTGCTGGGCCTGCCCCGCGGCTCGATCCCGTGGGGGGAGATCGACGGCGTCTCCGTCGAGGACGTCCAGCCCGGCGCCTGGGGCGGCTGGGGGCTGCGCGCCAACGGCGACGCCTGGGGAGTGATCCTCCGGGACGGCGAGGCGCTGCGCGTCTCCCGCATCTCCGGCGGCGCTCGCGTCTTCACCGTCGACGACGCCGACACCGCGGCCGCCGTCGCCCGGGGGCATCTGCGGCGCCGGTAGCCCCGGTCATGCAGCGGCGCCGCGATCCTCTTACGGGACCGCGGCGCCCGGCTTATCCTTCGGGCACCGAACACCGTCGGGGCACGGTCGATGCCGTGCCCGGGCGCACGCCGACCGCGGCGCACGACACCCCGGAGCCCGCACCCAGCACCTGGCTGCCGACGGACCACGGGACGTCCCCGCGGGACGACGGCCCGGCCCGCGCCGGAGCCGCCGGCGCCCCCGCGGAACCCGAGCCCGACGACGACGGACTG
>JAEWGK010000199.1 GCA_023388385.1 Actinomycetes bacterium
CGAGCAAGGAGCTCGCCTTCTTCGATCTCCGCGGCGACGACATCGCGGTCTTCGTCTCCGCTGTATTCGGCCCCCAGATCGCCGCGTTCACCATGGTGGTCGCCCTCGCCGGCATCCTGCCCCTCGCCCGGCTCCTCACCCGCCGCGAGCCCCTAACCGGCTGGGTCGTCATCGCCGTCGGCACGATCACCGCCGTCGCCGCGCTCGGCCTCATCGTCTCCGTCGCCGAAACCTTGCCCCGCCTGTACCTGTTCCTCGTGCTCGTGGCCGCCGCCATCGCCGCCATCGGCGCGGCACTGCCGGACGCCCGCACCTGGTTCGCGGGCGGCGAAGTCCGCCGCGCGCCGCAGTTCGCCCCGCAGCAGCAGGCCCCGCAGGGCTGGGGCGCCCAGCCGCAGCAGCCCCAGCAGGCCCCGCAGCCTTGGGCCGCCCAGCAGCCCCAGCAGCCCCAGCAGGCCCCGCAGCCCTGGGCCGCCCAGCCGAACCAGCAGCCCTGGGCCGCCCAGCCGAACCAGCACCAGCAGCCCCAGCAGCCCTGGGCCGCGCAGCCGAACCAGCAGTCCTGGCCCGGCCAGCAGCCCTGGGCCGCGCAGCCGAACCAGCACTCCTGGCCCGGCCAGCAGCAGTAGCCCCGCCGCACCGGCCCCGCCGCACCACGACCGGCGCCCCGACCCTCCCCGGCCGGGGCGCCGTCGCATGCACACCCCAATCCCCGCCGACCCGCCCCGAGTGCCCCCGCGGCACCCCCGGTGCACCTTCCCGCCGCCGCCCGGCGTCACGACCGGAGAGGGGCCCAATCGACCGGTGAGGAGATTCACAGGGCACGGTGACGCAGGTTATACGGGGTTTTTAATGATTTCAGCCACATCGGTGCTCTCACGCAAACTGCGTTATCGTGTGAGGAACGATTACGTAGAGGATTCCGACAAATCGAGGGAGCAACCGCTACATGCCCACCATCATCTGGACCAAGACCGACGAGGCGCCGCTTCTCGCGACGTACTCCCTGAAGCCGATCGTCGAGGCGTTCGCCAACCAGGCCGGCGTCGACGTCGAGACCCGCGACATCTCCCTGGCGGGCCGCATCCTGGCCCAGTTCCCGGACCACCTGAAGGACGACCAGAAGGTTGACGACGCCCTGTCGGAGCTCGGCGAGCTGGTCAACGAGCCGCACGCCAACATCATCAAGCTGCCCAACATCTCCGCGTCCGTACCGCAGATCAAGCGCGCGGTAGCCGAGCTGCAGGAGAAGGGCTACGACATCCCGAAGTACCTGACGCAGCCGTCCACCGACGAGGAGAAGGCCGACCGCGCCGCCTTCGACAAGGTGAAGGGCTCCGCCGTGAACCCGGTCCTGCGCGAGGGCAACTCCGACCGCCGCGCCCCGAAGGCCGTCAAGGACTTCGCCCGCAAGCATCCGCACCGCATGGGCGCATGGTCCTCCGACTCCAGGACGAACGTCGCCACGATGGCGTCCAACGACTTCCGCCACAACGAGAAGTCCGTCGTCATGCCGGCCGATGACACGCTGTCCTACCTCCTGGAGACGGACGAGGGTGAGATCATCGAGCTGAAGAAGGACATGCCGGTCCTCAAGGGCGAGGTCATCGACGGCACGGGCATCAACTCCCGCATCCTCGCGTCCTTCCTCAAGGCCCAGATCCGCAGGGCGAAGAAGGAGGACATCCTCTTCTCCGTGCACCTCAAGGCCACGATGATGAAGGTCTCCGACCCGCTGATCTTCGGCGAGGTCGTCAAGGCGTTCTTCCCGTCCGTCTACCCGAAGTACGAGGCCGAGCTGGCCGAGGCCAACCTGACTCCGGACTACGGCATCGGCGTCATCCTCAACGGCCTGCACAAGGTCTCCGACGAGGTGGCCGAGGGCGTCAGGGCCGGCATCGAGAAGGACCTGGCCGAGGGGCCGGCGCTGTACATGGTGAACTCCGACAAGGGCATCACCAACCTCCACGTCCCGTCCGACGTCATCGTCGACGCCTCCATGCCGGCCCTCATCCGCAACGGCGGCAAGGGCTGGGGCCCGGACGGCGCCGAGTCCGACACCCTCGCGGTCATCCCGGATTCCTCCTACGCCGGCGTCTACCAGGCCGTCATCGACGACTGCCGCGCCAACGGCGCCTTCGATCCGACCACGATGGGCTCCGTCCCGAACGTCGGTCTCATGGCGCAGAAGGCCGAGGAGTACGGCTCCCACGACAAGACCTTCCAGATCCCGGCCTCCGGCGTCATCCGCGTCGTCAACTCCGCCGGCGAGGTGCTCATCGAGCACCAGGTCAACGACGGCGACATCTGGCGCTCCTGCCAGACCAAGGACGCCCCATCCGCGACTGGGTGAAGCTGGCCGTCACGCGCGCCCGCGCCACCGGCGACCCGGCCGTCTTCTGGCTGGACCCGACCCGCGCCCACGACCTCAACCTGATCAAGAAGGTCACCGAGTACCTGAAGGATCACGACACCGAGGGCCTGGACATCCGCATCATGGACCCGGTGGAGGCCACGAAGTTCTCCCTGGAGCGCATCCGCCGCGGCGAGAACACCATCTCCGTCACCGGCAACGTCCTGCGCGACTACCTGACGGACCTGTTCCCGATCATGGAGCTGGGCACCTCCGCGAAGATGCTGTCCGTCGTCCCGCTGATGGCCGGCGGCGGCCTGTTCGAAACGGGCGCCGGCGGCTCCGCCCCGAAGCACGTTCAGCAGGTCCAGGAGGAGAACCACCTGCGCTGGGACTCCCTGGGCGAGTTCCTGGCGCTGGCCGAGTCCCTGCGCTACGCCGCGGACGACGCGGGCGAGGGCGACGACCGCGCGGCCGTCCTGGCCGACGCGCTGGACGAGGCGACCTCGAAGCTGCTGAACAACGACAAGTCCCCGTCCCGCAAGGCCGGCGAGATCGACAACCGCGGCTCCCACTTCTATCTGGCCCTGTACTGGGCGCAGGAGCTGGCGGCCCAGGACGCCAACGCCGAGCTGAAGGAGATCTTCGGCCCCGTCGCCGAGAAGCTGGAGGAGAAGGAGGAGTCCATCGCGAAGGCCCTCCTCGAGGCCCAGGGCTCCCCGGCCGACCTCGGCGGCTACTACCTGCCGGACGACGGGAAGGCCGAGGCCGTCATGCGCCCGTCCGCCGAGTTCAACGAGATCATCGACGCGCTGCGCCCGTAGCGTGACGACGCCGCCCGCCGCGGCCGCCGAGTGACGGCGTCCCCCGCACCCCCGTGGTGCGGGGGACGCCGCCTTTCCGGCCCGCGCGCCGCCGGCCGGGCGGGCCACCGGGCGTCGTCACGCAGTACCCCTTGCAGTAGACAGAGCGGTTCATTATGGTCGTCCGGGACGAACGAACATCCCCCGATGGAAACCGAGGACGAGCATGACCCGATACGACAACTCCTCCGCCGACGCCTGGGCCCTGGCCACCCGGGCCATCCACGTCGGCCAGACGCCCGACGAGCAGACGA
Organism: Actinomycetes bacterium; assembly: GCA_023388385.1. GTDB lineage: Bacteria > Actinomycetota > Actinomycetes > Mycobacteriales > Mycobacteriaceae > Corynebacterium. The sequence continues at coordinate 3,471 of JAEWGK010000199.1, forward strand.
AGGCGCGCAACCTGCCCATCTACAACACCTCGTCGTACGTGTTCGACTCCGCGGAGCACGCCGCCAACCGCTTCAACCTCTCCGACCCGGGCCCCATCTACACCCGCCTGACCAACCCGACGGTCGACGCGGTCGAGCAGCGCCTGGCCAGCCTGGAGGGCGGCGTCGCCGCGGTTCTGTTCGCCTCCGGCATGGCCGCCGAGACCGCCGCGGTCCTCACCCTCGCCCGCGCGGGCGACCACCTGGTCGTCTCCCCGCGCCTGTACGGCGGCACCGAGACCCTGTTCAAGGTCACCCTCCCCCGCCTGGGCATCACCTCCACCTTCGTGGAGGACCCGGATGATCCGGAGTCGTGGCAGGCCGCCGTCCGCCCGGAGACCGTCGGCTTCTACGCGGAGTCCATCGCCAACCCGCAGTGCGACATCCTCGACGTCCCCGCCATCGCCGACGTCGCGCACCGCAACGACGTGCCGCTCATCGTCGACAACACCGTCGCCACCCCGGTGCTGCTGCGCCCGCTGGAGCTCGGCGCCGACCTGGTCGTCGCCTCCACGACGAAGTACCTGACCGGCAACGGCTCAGCCCTCGGCGGCGTGCTCGTCGACGGCGGGAAGTTCGACTGGACCGCACGGCGCGACGGCCGCGACCTCTTCCCGAACTTCACCGAGCCGGACCCGGCCTACCACGGCCTGAAGTTCGCGGACCTGGGCGCCCCGGCCTTCGCCCTGCGCGCCCGCGCCGGGATCCTGCGCGACACGGGCGCCGCCCCGGCCCCGTTCAACGCCTGGATCCTGGCCCAGGGCCTGGACACCCTGGCGCTGCGCATCGAGCGGCACAACGCCAACGCGCAGGCCGTCGCCGAGTACCTGGAGGGCCGCGCGGGCGTCGCGTCCGTCAGCTACGCCGGCCTGGAGTCCTCCCCGTGGCACGCCACGCAGGAGAAGCTGGGCATGGCCGGCGCCGGTGCCGTCATCGCCTTCGACCTGGCCGACGCCGGCCGCGACGAGGCCTGGGCGTTCATCGACGCGCTGAAGCTCCACTCCAACCTCGCGAACATCGGCGACGTCCGCTCGCTCGTCGTCCACCCCGCCAGCACGACGCACTCCCAGTCCGACGAGGAGGGCCTCGCCCGCGCCGGCGTCTCCCAGGCCACCGTGCGCCTGGCGGTCGGCATCGAGAACGTCGACGACATCATCGCCGACCTGGAGCAGGCGTTCGCGGCCGTCGGCCGCTAGGCTGCGGACCGCACGACGACGGAGACGGGAGGACAACGGAACCGATGGCGACGACGGACGGCGGAGGAGCGGCGCTCGACGACGGGGCGGGGGACGGCGCGCACGCGAACCGCGCGCGTGCCGGGGCGCCCCTGACGCTCACCGCGATCGTCGTGGTCGGCCTGTTCCTCCTGCTGCTGCTCTACCTGGGCCTCAGCCGCTACTACAACGCCGTGGAGCTGCGGACCCTCGTGGACGGGGCGATCGCCAACGGGCAGAGCTACTCCGTCGTCATCCACAACGGGCTGACCGGCAGCTACTCGTTCAACGTCGAGTAGCGCGCGGGCCCCGGCCCCGTCCCCTCCCCCGCCCCGCACCCCGCTCCCCCGCGGGAGGCGGGGCGCGGGCGTCCCCGGCCCGCCCGGCCCGCGAACCCCGCACCGTACCGAGTAGTCTTCGACACATGAGC
>JAEWGK010000235.1 GCA_023388385.1 Actinomycetes bacterium
CTGGTGTCCGGGATGGTTTGCTAACCCCAGACAAGCACAGGGACGGCCTTCCCCCTTGTGTTCTCCCGGCTACCGCCGGGTGGGGTGATGCCCCGCGCAGCGTTCACAACCTACCGGGGCACTACAGCTAGGCCCCGCGGCGGACGATGGGCCGCTTCGGGTCCCCGGCCCACATGGACCAGCCGCCGACGAAGAGGGACGCACCCAGCAGCCCGGCGTGGTGCATCGCGGCGATGAACAGCGCGGAGTGCAGGCCGGAGCCGGAGTAGACGGCGACCTGCGAGCCGTCGTCGATGCCATGCTGCGCCAGCACGGAGCGGATCTCCTCCGGGGAGCGCATCGCGCCGTCGGCGTTGAGCGGCTTCACCGGGATGTTCACGGCGCCCGGGATGTGGCCGGCCTGCAGGTCCAGGCGCTCGCGCACGCCCTCGAAGCGGGAGGGCTCGCGGGCGTCGACCAGGATGCCGTGCTCCGGCCATGCGGCGACCTCGTCGGCCTCGACCGTGGGCATGTTGCCGACGGTGACCTCCAGGTTTCCGGCCTGCCGCAGGCCGCCGGGACCGCCGGCGACCTCGAAGCCCTCCTTCTCCCAGGCGGGCAGGCCGCCGTCGAGGATGCGGACATCGTCGACGCCGGCCCAGCGGAGGATCCACCAGGCGCGGGCGGAGAACAGCCCCGAGCCGCCGTCGTAGACGACGACCGCATCACCCTTCTTCAGCCCCCAGCGCCGGACAGCGCGGCGGATCTGGCCGATGTCCGGCAGCGGGTTGCGGCCCGCCGCCCGGTCGGGGATGCCCGCCAGGTCGAACTCCGGGTCGCAGTACATCGCCAACGGGATGTGCGCCATCGTGAACAGGTCATAGGCGGAGTGGTCCATGGACCACCGGGCATCCAGGACGAGGATGCGCTTGCCCGCCTGAATCAGGTCGCGGAGCTGCCGGGCCGAGAGGCTGAGGGTCATGGGAAAAAGTGTATGACCGGTGAACCGAATCGGCCACGGCACGCAGCGCCCGCCCGTATGATGTCGCCATGGAAACTATCAACGGGACCCGCACCGCACTCATCACCGGCGCAGGGCGCGGCATCGGCCGCTCCGTCGCCGAGAAGCTCCTCTCCGACGGCTGGACCGTCGGTGTGTACGACATCTCCGGCGATCAAGCCTGGGCCGAGGGCCGGCCGAACGCCATCGTCGGAACCCTCGACGTCACCGACCCCGACCAGTGGGAGTCGGTGCTCGCCGACTTCACCGCGCAGGCCGGCGGCCTGGACCTCCTGCTCAACAACGCCGGCATCCTCTACGGCGGCGCCTTCGAGGACTCCGACCACCGCACCGACGCCACGATCGTCGACGTCAACGTCAAGGGCGTCATCCACGGCTGCCGCGCGGCGTTCCCGTACCTCAAGGCCCGCGTGGCGGAGGGGCGCCGCCCGCTGGTCATCAACATGTCCAGCGCCGCGGCGATCTACGGCACCCCGGACATGGCGACGTACTCCGCCACCAAGTTCGCCGTCCGGGGCATCACCGAGGCCCTCGAGGTCGAGTGGTTCCCCCACGGCATCGCGGTGCGCTCCGTCATGCCGCTGTTCACCGACACGGGCATGCTCGACGGCGTCTCCACCAGCGGCACCCGCCGCATGGGCGTGCGCCTGACGCCGGACGACGTCCGCGACCAGGTCCTCGCGGTCGTGGAGAAGAACCTCGACCAGGAACCCAAGCAGCCGACGAAGGTCCATTACCCCGCGGGCCTGCAGGCGAAGGTCCTGTGGGTCGGCGCCCACATGTCCCCGTCCTTCCTCACCCGCTTCGTCAACGGCAAGCTCACCACGGACCGGAAGATCACCCTCTAGCCCGCGCACCCGGAGGCCCGCGCCGCGGGCCTCCGGCGACGCGGGCCTCCGGCGCCGCCCGCTACCGCTTCTCCGACACGGGCAGGTAGACGCGGCCGCCGGCGGCGGCGAACTCGCCGGCCTTCTCCGCCATGCCGGCTTCGACGGCCTCGACGGTGTCCAGGCCGTGCGCCTTCGCGTAGTCCTGCACGTCCCGGCTGATGCGCATGGAGCAGAACTTCGGGCCGCACATGGAGCAGAAGTGCGCGGTCTTCGCGGGCTCCGCCGGCAGCGTCTCGTCGTGGTAGTCCATCGCCGTCTCCGGGTCGAGGGACAGCGCGAACTGGTCGTGCCAGCGGAACTCGAAGCGGGCCTTCGACAGGGCGTCATCGCGCTCCCGGGCCCGCGGGTGCCCCTTCGCCAGGTCGGCGGCGTGGGCGGCGATGCGGTAGGTGATGACGCCGGTCTTCACGTCGTCGCGGTCCGGCAGGCCCAGGTGCTCCTTCGGCGTGACGTAGCAGAGCATCGCGGTGCCCATCTGGGCGATGCGGGCGGCGCCGATGGCGGACGTGATGTGGTCGTAGCCCGGCGCGACGTCCGTGGCCAGGGGGCCGAGCGTGTAGAACGGCGCCTCGCCGCACAGCTCCTCCTCCAGCGTCACGTTCTCGTCGATGCGGTGCAGCGGGACGTGGCCGGGGCCCTCGATCATGACCTGGACACCGTGGTCGCGGGCGACGGCGGTCAGCTCGCCGAGGGTGCGCAGCTCCGCGAACTGGGCTTCGTCGTTCGCGTCGGCGATGGAGCCCGGGCGCAGGCCGTCGCCGAGGGAGAACGTGACGTCGTAGGCGGCGAGGATGTCGCACAGCTCCGCGAAGTTCTCGTACAGGAAGCTCTCCCGGTGATGCGCCAGGCACCACGCGGCCATGATCGAGCCGCCGCGGCTGACGATGCCGGTGACGCGGTCCGCCGCCAGCGGCACGTGGCGCAGCCGGACGCCGGCGTGGACGGTCATGTAGTCGACGCCCTGCTCGGCCTGCTCGATGACGGTGTCGCGGTAGATCTCCCACGTCAGCGCCGCCGGGTCGCCGTTGACCTTCTCCAGCGCCTGGTAGATGGGCACCGTGCCGACGGGCACCGGGGAATTGCGCAGGATCCACTCGCGCGTCTCGTGGATGTCCCGGCCGGTGGAGAGGTCCATGATCGTGTCGGCTCCCCAGCGGATGGCCCACACCATCTTCTCCACCTCCTCGCCGATGGACGACGTGACGGCGGAGTTCCCGATGTTCGCGTTGATCTTCACGGAGAACCGCTTGCCGATGACCATCGGCTCCAGCTCCGGGTGGTTGCGGTTCGCGCAGATGACGGCACGGCCGGCGGCGACCTCGGCGCGGACGGTCTCCGCGTCCATGCCCTCGCGGGCGGCGCAGAACGCCATCTCCGGAGTGACGACGCCGGCCCGCGCCCACGCCAGCTGCGTCGCCGCCCGGGTCTCCGGGCGCGCCTCCGACGCCGGGGCCGGCGCGGGCTTCGGCCACGCGTCGCGCACACGCGGCAGGCCACCGCGCAGATCGGGCTCGAAGCCCTCCGCCGTGTACGGGCCGGAGGTGTCCGGCACGTCCAGGTGGGTGCCGTCGGTGAGGTGGATGCGGCGCTCCGGCACCCGTAGGACGACGTCGGCGTCGCCGGAGGCGGGCTCGTAGGAGGCGGTGAACGGCAGATCGCGCAGGATCCTCTCGCTCTGCATCAGGGGGCCAACGGTCACGGAACCGTCGGCGGGGGCCGCGGAACGGGCGGCGGCGCGGGCGGCGCGGGTGCGGCGGCCGGTCGTCGCGCGGGTAGCGGTCGTCGCGTCGGCCGCGGGGCTTCCGGGCTTCCCGGCGGACGCGGGCATGGCGGGCTGATCGCTCATGGGCGTTTCTTCCTTTTCCTTCGCCGGCATTACCCGGAGTCAGGTTCGACGGTCGACACCCGGTTCCCGGTGTCCTCTCAGCGCCGGCTCGGTGGGCGCTCCCGCAGGCGGGTTCGGTGTTCGGTTGTGCCGGGGCGCGGCTGCCGCGCCCTCCGGCCCCCGGCGCGGCGCCGCGCGGTCGTGCGCGGCGATGGCGTGGCCGCGCTCATGTGCACGCGGACCCGCGGGCCGGGTGCGCACGAGGATAGACCGGCGCCGCCGTGCACGGGCGCGGGGAGCGCGGCGCGGGGGTGGACAGGGGCATGCGCGCGGGTGCCGCGCAGGCGTCGTGCGGCGCGTGCCGACGCCCGCCGCCCGGCGCGGATCACGCCAGGTCGTGGACCATGACATCGTGGTCCGGAAGCCACGACGGACCGACGCGGCGGAACCCCGCCTTGGCGTAGGCGCGGGCGGCGCGGTCGTTGCCGTGCTCCACCGCGAGGGTGACGCCGGGGCGGCCGAGGTCGCGGGCCGTGTCGAGCACGGCGGCCAGCAGCCGCGCCGAGAGGCCACGGCCGTGCAGCCCCGGGCGCAGGGCGATGCACATCTCCGGCCAGCCCTCCCGGTACCAGCCGGCGCCGCGGTCCTCCGGGGTGAGGTCGCGCAGCCATGCGGCGCCGGCGGGGAGCACCCCGTCCTCCGCACCGAACGGGCGGCCCTGCTCCGAGGCGGCATAAATCTCCCCCACGCCGTCGCCGCGCATCTCCAGGACGACGCCTCCCTGGCCGGGCTCCCAGCCCCCGACGTAGCGGCCCCGGCTGATGAAGTATCCGCCGGGCAGCGGCACCGCGTCGTCGCCCCACGTC
>JAEWGK010000125.1 GCA_023388385.1 Actinomycetes bacterium
CTGCACACCTGGCTCGGCGGCGTCGACGTCTCCTGGCTCGCCGGCGGCGCGGTCTCCGGCGGCCTGTACTTCATCCTGTCCCGGATGGGCGGCCGCGTGCGCCGGCTTCCACGTGTCATCCGGCCGACTCGCGGCCTGGTGCATGACGCTGCGGAGGAGGCCGCGCGTGTCCCCGCGGCGGCCTGGTCGGCTGCGCGCCTCGCCCGAATCAGCCCCGAATGGGGGATGGGGTGAGGATGCGTGACGACGCCCGCATATCCGGTATCCCCGAACGTCGTTGAGGGTGTCCCGGCGGCGGATCGGCCGCATGCGTCGCCATCTCCGTGGCTGTGATGGGAACTTTGAGTTCCGTCCCGGCGAAAACAGGAATACGGTCAGGCTGTTCCAGCACTGAACGCGCGTGACGGTTGCCGCGCGCGGAGGGAGAAACGAGGACGACATGACCATCCGTTCCCGACGCCGGATCCTCGCGGCCGGCGCCATCACCGCGACCACCGCCCTGGTGCTCGCTGCCTGCGGCTCCGGCGACGACGGGGCCGGCGCCGCCGACGGGGGAGTGGCGAAGGACCAGTCCCACGTGGAGGTCGTCGCCACGACGACCCAGATCTGCGACTACGTCACGCAGATCGCCACCGACGACTCGCCGGAGGCGAAGCTGTCGTTCACGAAGACCGACTCGTCCGGCACGGAGACCCATGCCGGCGCGGACGAGGGCTCTGCCGAGGCATCCCTGGATCTCACCTGCCTGCTCGCGCCGAACGCGTCGGCGCACAACCACGAGATGACGCCGCAGCAGATGAAGGCCCTCGGAGACGCGGACCTGTTCCTCGTCTCCGGCGTCGACCTGGAGCACTTCCTCGACAGCGCGGTGGAGTCCTCCGGCTTCCACGGCGTCATGGGCGTCACCTCTGGCGTCCTGACGGCGGACGAGGTCGAGGATCTCCCGGCCCAGGAGGCCAAGGAGAGGGACCTGCCGTACGAGGTCTTCCGCGGCGACCGGAAGGTCGAGGTCGCCACGTGGCCGTTCCCGCCGGAGGAGGGCGAGAAGGAACCGGAGTTCCGCTACGACCCGCACGTGTGGACGTCCCCGGCCGACGCCGCCATCCAGGTCCATAACATCGGCGAGGCCCTGAAGAAGGTCACCCCGGATCACGCCGACCTGTTCACCAAGCGCGTCGACGCGTACGAGACGCAGCTGACGGACCTCGACTCCTGGGTGAAGCAGTCCATCGAGACGGTGCCCGAGGAGCACCGCGTCCTGTTCACCTCGCATGACGCGTTCGGCTACTTCTCCAAGCACTACGGTGTGACGTTCATCGGCGCGGCCATGTCCGACTTCAACGCCCAGCAGGACGCCACCGCGGAGCACATCCGCGCCGCCGCCGAGCAGGTGAAGGAGTCCGGCGCGGTCGCGCTGTTCGCGGAGAACTCCAACAACTCCGCGTCCATCGAGGCCGTCGCCCGCGCCGCCGGCGTGAAGGCCATCATCGGCGACGACGCCCTGTACGGCGACTCCCTCGGCCCGGACGGCAGCGCCGGCGTGACGTACGTCGGCTCCATCGTCCACAACGTCCGCACCCTCGTGGACGCCTGGAACGGAAAGCCCGCGGACCTGCCGGCCTCGCTGCCGGCCGGCGCGGACGTCCACTAGCGGAAGGAGGATGACGGCGATGGCCCGCACGGACGCGGCCGGAGCGCGCGGCCCCGCGCTCCGGTTCGGGGACGCGGACTTCAGCTACGGCGGCCCGCCGGCGCTGACCGGCGTGACCGGCGAACTGGGCCGCGGCGAGGCCCTGGCACTCATCGGGCCGAACGGCTCCGGCAAGACGACGCTGCTGCGCGGAATCCTCCGCTCGGTGACGGTCACCGGCACGATGGAGGTCCTCGGAGGGCCCGTCCGCGACGTCCGCCGCGGCGCCATCGGCTACGTCCCCCAGGTCGCGGACCTGGACCCGGAGTTCCCGGTCACGGTCCGCCAGGTCGTGGAGATGGGCCTGTTCGCGGAGATGGGCTGGTTCGGCCGGCTCACCCGGTCGCGCCGGACGCGCGTGGACGCCGCACTGGACCGCGTCGGCATGCGCGACCGCGCGTCGCGGCGCTTCGGCGACCTCTCCGGCGGCCAGCGCCAGCGCGTGCTGCTGGCCCGTTGCATCGTCGCGGAACCGGAGCTCATCCTCCTCGATGAGCCGTTCAACGGCCTCGACGAGCCGAACCGGCGCGCCCTCATCGGCATCATCCGCGACCTCAAGGCCGCGGGCGTCGCCGTCGCCGTCTCCACTCACGACCTGTCGCTGGCGCAGCTGACCTGCGAGAAGGTCCTGCTGGTCGCCAACCGCCAGGTCGCCTTCGGGCCGCGTGACGAAGTCCTCGTGCCGGAGAACATCGACCGGGCGTACGGCGGCCGCGGCTCCGATCAGCTCCTGGGCACGGGCCTCGGCGCGGACGGGGCGACGGCGGGGCGGGAGGAGGTCCGCGATGCCGGATAGCGTCGTCACCTCCGTCATGTCCGCCATCGAGGACCTGCGGCGGGTCCTCGTGGAGGTGCCGGGCTTCACGACGGTCGCCTCCGCGCCGTTCCTCTTCCGGCCCTTCGTCATGCTCGTCCTCCTGGGCGTGGCGGCGGGGCTGGTCGGCGTCGTCGTCAACCTCCGCTGCATGGAGTTCAACGCCGAGGCGATGGTCCACTCCGTCTTCCCGGGCGTCGTCGCGGGCGCGATCTACGGCGGCATCGAGAAGATCGTGCCGGGTGCGGCGGCCGTCGCGGTGCTCGTGGCCGTCGCCCTGGCCCTCCTGGGCGGATCGAGGCGGATGAACGAGGCCGGCGTCGCCGTCGTGCTGACGTCGTTCTTCTCCGCCGGCGTCGTCCTGTCCCTGCGGAAGGGCGACATGTCCGGCCAGCTGGAGGCGCTCATGTTCGGCCGCCTGCTGGAGGTCTCCGACACTCGACTGGTCCAGTCGCTGGCGGTGTGCGTCGTCGCGCTCGCCGTCATCGCCGTGTCATGGCGCCGCCAGATCTTCCGCGCCTTCGACCCGGACGGCTCACGCGCCGCCGGCTTCGCCCCGCTGACGACGGACCTGCTGGCCAACGGGGCCATTGCGGCCGTCGTCGTCGCGGCGTCGTCGGCCGTCGGCGTGCTGCTGGTCATCGGCTACCTGGTGGTGCCGGGCGCGGCGGGACGGCTCGTCGGCCGGCGCATCTCCGTCATGGCGCCGGTCGCCGTCGTCGTCGGCGTCGCCGGCGGCTACGCGGGCATGCTCGCCATGAACCTGGACACCCCGCACCCGGTCTCCCCGCAGGCAGCGGTCGCCCTGTCGGTGCTGGCGCTGTACTTCGCGCTGCTGCCGCTCGCGCCGCTGGTCCGGCGGAGGGCGGTGACCCGATGACCCCCGACGCGTCCACCGTGACCATGTGGTCCATCGTCGGTCTGCCGCTGGCGGAGGCGATCGTCGTCGGGCTGCTCGGCGGCCTCGTCGGCTGCCTCGCCGTGCTGGACCGGCGCGTGTTCTTCACCGAGTCCGTCACCCACGCGACGTTCCCCGGCGCCGTCCTCGGCGTCGTCGCCGCGGTCCAGCTGGGCGCCGGCTTCGGGGCGGAGAGCCGGCACGCGATCCTCTCCGCGGCCCTCTTCATCGGCGCGGGCGTCATGTGCCTGCCGATGGCGTGGCTCATGCACGGCCTCGCGCGCGTGCCGGGCCAGTCTTCGCAGGCCGCCGCCGGCATCGTGCTGACGTTCGGCTTCGCGCTCGGCTACTTCCTCATCAAGTGGTTCCAGCCGCTGCCGCTGCAGATCGAGGGCTTCCTCACCGGGTCCATCCTCCACGTCGGACCCGTCGACGTCGCCGCCGCGGCGATCGTGCTCGCCCTCGCCGTGGCCGCCGTCGCGGTCGCGGGCCGGCGCATCGTCTTCCACGCCTTCGACGACCCGGGTTTCCGCGCCGCGGGCCTCTCCGGCGGCGCGGCGGAGGGCGTCATCCTGGTGCTCATCGTCGCCGCCATCGTCGTACTCATCCCGGCGGTCGGCACCATCCTGCCGGTGGCGCTCGTCGCCGCCCCCGCCGCGGCGCTGGCGCCGTCGCTGCGGTCCTGGCGGACGCTGCTCGTCGCGGCGCCGCTGTCCGGTGCGGCGGTCTCCGTCGCGGGCCTGCTGCTCGCCGTGGCGTTCGACCTGTCCGCCGGCGGAATGATAGCGCTGTGCGCCGGCGCCCTCTACGTCGTCGCCGCCCTGGTCCGCAGGGCCGCGCCGCGTCGCCGGGCCCGGGCGGCGGGACGCGCCGCCGCCGCGGTTCCCGGCGATGCCGCGTCCGCCGCTACCCTGGCAGAATGATCGACTCCATCCAACAGCCCGTCCCGTCGACCTTCGTGCGGCCGGTGTCGGGGCGTGACGTCATCGTCGTCACGCTCCTGTCGCTGGCGGGCGCGGCGGTCGGCGTCGCGGTGCTCGCGGGGTTCATCGTGTGGCGGGGAACCGCGGCGGCGCCGTGGGGCCTCGCCGTCCTGGGAGTGACCATGCTCGTGGGGCTGGCGCTCGGGCTGCGCGTGCGCGGCATCCGCGGGAGCGACGTCGGACTGGTGAAGCCGGCACGGCCGCTGCGGCTGCTGTGGCAGATCCCGGTGGCGTGGCTGGTGCCGCTGGTGGTGGGCGGGGCGCTCGCCCGGCTGCTGCTCGGCGACGCGGCGAACGAGACGAACACCGCGGCCGTCACGGACGCCGCGGCCGACCCGGTTGCCCTCGCGGCGGCGCTGGCGACCGCGGTGGTGTTCGCGCCGCTGACGGAGGAGATCCTGTTCCGCCGCGTCCTCCTCGGCTGGCTCGAGGGGCGGTGGGGCCGGATGGTCGCGGTCATCGTCACCGCGCTGCTCTTCGGCGCGGTCCACGGCATCCCGGCGGTGATCGTCGTGATGGCGTTCCTCGGCGCCTCGCTGGCGCTGCTCACCGTCGACCAGCGCAGCATCGTGCCGGCGCTGGTCGTGCACATGCTCAACAACGCGGTGGCGACGGGCCTCGCGCTGGCGGTGCTGGGGTAGGCCGGGACGCTACGGCTGGATCATCTTCCACAGCTCGGAGGCGCAGATGTAGATGAACATCGCGGAGATGACGGCCATCAGGGTGTTGACGAACCACCCGTTGCGCCACGCCTTCGGCGTGCGGTCGGTGTTGAGCAGGATGAGCAGCGTCAGGCCGAGGAACGGCATGAACAGCGCGCCGAGGACGCCGTAGGCGATGACCAGGGCGGTCGGCTTGCCCAGGAACAGCAGCAGCATCGGCGGGAACGTCAGCCAGATGAGGTACCAGCGGTAGTAGCGGCCGCCGATGCGGGTGTCCGGATGGTCCTTCGGCAGCTTGCGCAGGTGGCCGACGTAGTCGGCGAACATGAGGGACACGCCGTTCCACACCCCCAGGACGGAGGAGAACGCCGCCGCCCAGAAGCCGACGAGGAACACGACGGACATGGGCTCGCCGTAGCGGTCCGCCAGGACATCCGCGAGGTCGAGCAGCCCCTGGTCGCCCTTCGAGACGGCGATGTTCGCGCTGTAGAGCAGGTCGCCTCCGATGACGAGCATCGCCATGACGAAAACGCCGGTGACGACGTAGGCGACGGTGTTGTCCAGGCGCATGACGCCCATCCACTTCACGCCGTTCCAGCCCTTCTCGTGGACCCAGTAGCCGTAGGCGGCCAGCGTGATGGTGCCGCCGACGCCGCCGGCGAGCGACAGGACGTAGACGAAGGCGTTCTCCGGGAGCCTGGGCACGAGCCCGCCGAGGATCTCAGGAAGGTTGGACAGCGACAGCGTCGCGATGCCGCAGACGGTGAGGAACATCAGGCCGACGAAGACGGCGATGACCCGCTCGAAGACCTTGTACCTGCCCAGCCACGTGAAGGCGAAGCCGAGCACGGCGGTGATGATCGCCCACATGGGCACCGACGTGCCGGGGAACAGCGCCACGAGCGGCAGCGCGGAGGCGCTCATCGCCGCGGCGCCGTAGACGAAGCCCCAGATGACGATGTACGGCGCGAAGTACCAGGTCGTCCACCGGCCGAGCGATCGCCACCCGTGGAAGATGGTGTCGCCCGTGGCCAGGCAGTAGCGGCCGACGCCCTCGACCAGGACGATCTTCATGATCGTGCCGACGACGCACGCCCATAGCAGCGCGTAGCCGTACTTCTGGCCCGCGATGAGCGTGGCGACGAGGTCGCCCGAGCCCACGCCCGTCGCCGCGGCGACGAGTCCCGGGCCGATCACGTGCCACGTGCGCAGCGACTCCGGACGTGGGCCGTCGGCGGCTGCGGCGGCGCCGGCGGGGTCCGTTGCCGCGGAGGGTCCCTCCCCGGGCGCGGTGCGCGGTGTCGTGCGGTCGGTCATGACGGCCTCCTCGGGGTCGGCGGTCGGAGCATAGCGGCCGAGTAGCGGGGTTACCCGGTGTCGGGAAAGTACCGCCCGGCTGCCCGTTTCCACATTGTTTTCGAAGGATCGGCCGCCCCCGTTTGGTCGCGCCGGCGGATGGGCGGGGCCCGCGTCCTATCCTGATCGGGTGACGTCGCCCCCGACCCCCGCCGCCGATCCCTGCTGCCACGTGCTGTTCGACCAGCCGTGCATTCCCCCGAACACCGGCAACGCCATCCGCATGTGCGCAGGCACGGGCGCGGCTCTGCACCTGGCGAAGCCGCTGGGCTTCGATTTCTCGGACAGGCACGTGCGCCGCGCCGGGCTGGACTACCACGATCTCGCGGAGGTCCGCGTCCACGATTCGCGTGACGACGCACTCCGTGACCTCCTGGCCGCCGACCCCGGGGCGCGCGTGTGGGCGTTCACCGCCCATGCGGAGACCTGGTACACCGACGTGGCCTACCGCCGCGGTGACGTCCTGCTGTTCGGCACCGAGCCGACGGGCCTGGACGGGGCCGCGCTGTCGGACCCCAGGGTCACCGGACTGGTGCGCGTGCCGATGCTCCCGGGGCGCCGCAGCATGAACCTGTCCAACGCCGCGGCCGTCGCCGTCCACGAGCTGTGGCGGCAGCTGGGCTTCCCCGGCGGGGCGTAGGGGCCGGGTGCCGGGGCCGCTACTTCCTCAGCGTGCCGATGGCCTCCGCCACGGCCTTCAGCCCGTCGGTGACGCGCGGACCGGCGGAGACGCCGATGGCCTGCGGCGCCAGATAGGAGATGCGCCCGCCCTTCACCGCGGGCACGTCGGCGAGCGCCGGGTTGGACAGCAGGCCGGCGAAGTCCTCCTCGCCCCGGCCGCGGAAGTCCTCGACCAGGATGACGTCGGGGGCCAGCTCCGCGATCTTCTCCGGATCGGCGGCGACGGCGCCGTGGCCGCCGGCCTCCTCGGCGACGGGCACGCCGCCTGCCTCCCGGATGAGCCCGTTGACCAGCACCGACGGCGGCGTGACCAGCTGGCGGCCGCCGCGCGCCATGAGCGCCAGCACGCGGGGCGCCTCGCCTCCGTTCGCCTCGACGGCCTCGTCGACCTGGGCGCGGGCGTCCTTCATGCGGCGGACCAGGGCGGTCGCGGCGTCCTCGTCGCCCGTCAGCTTCCCGATGGTCTCGGCGTGGGCGAGCATGTCGTCGATGGTGCCCCACGAGTCGCCGGGGAACACCGCGACGGGCAGGCCCGCGTCGGCGAGCATCGCGCCGGCGTCCTTCTCCTGGCCGTGGCGGGAGGTGACGAGGACGAGGTCCGGGTTCATCGCCATCACCTGCTCCGGATCGACCTCGGCGGAGCCGCCGATGACCTGCGGGCCCTCCGGGGTCTCCGGGCCGAAGTCGGTGATGGCCGCCAGCCGGTCCGCCGGCACGATCTCCGCGGCGAGCGCCGCGGCGCCGGGGGAGAGGACCGCGATGCGGGATGGCTTCTCGTCGACGGTGACCTGCTCGCCCGCGACGTCGATGGTGCGCGGCCAGGCGGCCTCGGCGGGGG
>JAEWGK010000250.1 GCA_023388385.1 Actinomycetes bacterium
GCGGTCGCCGGCCGCGCCGGCGCCGCGTCGTGCACCCCATTGGACGCATCCGGGGTGCCCGCGGTTCCACCGGATTTCCGGGGGGGGTGGGCGTGGGCGCGGGAAACGGCGCCGGCCCCGGCGCGTCAGGGGCGCGCGGGCAGCACCCCGTCGCAGGTGATGATCGCGCCGACGGGCCGGTCGTGCGGGTCCGACGGGACTTCGTCGACGATCTCGCCCGGGTGCAGCAGCACCGCGGTCGGCGCCGCCGGATCCGCGAACCCCAGGGACCGGTCGTAGTAGCCGGCGCCGCGGCCCATCCGCATGCCCCGGCGGTCGGCGGCCACGCCGGGCAGGACGATGGCGTCGGCCATGAGCAGGGCCTCGGGGTCGAGGACCTCGCCGTCCGGCTCCGGCAGGCCGAAGCGGCCCCGGCGCAGGCGGCCGTCGAAGACGCCCCACCGCAGCGCCGCGGGCGGGCCCGGCGGGCAGACGGGCAGCAGGAGGCGCACACCGCCGTCGCCGAGCGCGCCGAGCAGAGTCCCCGGCAGATCCGCGGCCGCGCCGGGTTCGGCGCCGACGGGGACGTGGGCGGCGACGATGAGGGGGCCGTCGTCACGCTCATCGGCGCCACGCGCCGCGGCGGCCCCGCGCACCCACGCCGCCGCGTGCGACGCCAGGCGCCGATCCCGGTCCGCGGGATCCCCGGGACCCGGGCGCGCGGCGAGCAACCGGGCGCGGAGGGAATCCTTTTCGCTGGACAATCCATCAGGGGGCGCAGGGGACATGCAGGGGACCCTACCCGCGTTTCCACCATTCGAAAGGCCCGGCGGCGGGTAGGGTAGCGGCCATGATCGACGACGAGACGCAGAACGTTACCCCCTACGCCCGGACGGTCATCGTCCCCGCCGCGGGCATGGGGACCCGCTTCCTCCCGGCCACCAAGACCGTGCCGAAGGAGCTGCTGCCCGTCGTCGACACCCCCGGCATCGAGATGATCGCGGAGGAGGCGGCCGCCGCCGGCGCGGAGCGCCTCGCCGTCGTCACCGCCCCCAGCAAGGATGGTGTCCTCGGCCACTTCGAGCCCCGGCCGGACCTGGAGGAGACCCTCGCGGAGCGCGGCAAGGACACCATCGCGGCGAAGGTCCGCCGCGCGACCGAGGTCATCGGCGTCGCCTCCGTCGTCCAGGAGCGCCCGCTGGGCCTCGGCCACGCCGTGCTGATCGCCGAGGAGCTGCTCGACGACGACGAGGACGCCGTCGCCGTCATGCTGCCCGACGACCTGGTCCTGCCCGTCGGCGTGCTGGACCGCATGCACGAGGTCCGCGAGCGATTCGGCGGCTCCGTCCTCTGTGCCCTCGAGCTGCCGCGCGAGGAGGTCTTCAATTACGGCGTCTTCGACATCGACGACGCGGACGCCCCGGAGGAGGGGTGGGCCGACGTCCGCCGTGTGAAGGGCATGGTGGAGAAGCCGTCGCCGGAGGAGGCCCCGTCCACCTACGTCGCCGTCGGCCGCTACCTGCTGGACCGCGCCATCTTCGACGCCCTGCGCCGCATCCCCCGCGGCAAGGGCGGCGAGTACCAGCTGACCGACGCCATCGAGCTGCTCATCTCCGAGGGGCATCCGGTGCACATCGTCGTCCATGAGGGCTTCCGCCACGACCTGGGCAACCCGGGCGGATTCATCCGCGCCTGCGTCGACTTCGGCCTGCGCCACCCGGACTACGGCCCGGGCCTGCGCCGCTACATCGAGACCCGCATCGGGGAGCAGGACACGCCGCTGCCTCCCTTCGGCGGCCATTCCGCCCCTTGCGCCCGGTAACGTCGCCGGTGCAGGACGCGCCGGAAGGCGCAGGGCCGGCCCCGCGGGGCCGTCGACGAAGGAGGTCGGGCTGATGAGGTCCGTCGAGGAGCAGCTGGCGGGGATCACCGCCAACGCCGTCATGCCGGATCCCGTCCGCGTGGCCATCTCGGAGTCGCTGGGCCTGCTGTGCGCGGAGGAGGTCGTCGCCGATCGGCAGCTGCCGGGCTTCACCCAGGCCGCCATCGACGGTTACGCCGTGCGCGCCGTCGACGTCAATGGCGATGCCGTCGCCCTGGCCTCCCAGCTCGCCGAGCGGCCCGAGTCCTTTGCCCCGGTGACCCTGCCCGTCGACGGCGAGGTTCCGGCCGGCTCCCGGCACCCGCTGCGCCTGCAGCCGCAGCACGTCGTCCGGGTCCACACCGGCGCCCCGCTGCCGGCGCTCGCCGATGCCGTCGTTCCCCTGGACTGGACCGACCGCGGCGCCCGCAAGGTCACCGTCACCCGCCCCGTGCGCACGGGCGACTTCGTCCGCCGCGCCGGCGACGACGTGCAGCCCGGCGACGTCGCCGTGTCCTCCGGCTCCGTCATCTCCCCGGCGCAGATCGGCCTGCTGGCCGCCGTCGGCCGCTCGAAGGTCCTGGTTCATCCGCGGCCGCGCATGGCCGTCATCTCCATCGGCGCGGAGCTGGTCGACATCGATCGCGAGCCGGGACTCGGCCAGATCTACGACGTCAACTCCCATGCCCTGGCCGCCGCCGGCCGCGACGCCGGAGCCGAGGTCCACCGCGTGGGCATCGCCGACGGCGAGCCCCGCCGCATCCGCGACATCGTCGAGGGCCAGCTGCTCAAGAGCGAACTGCTGGTCATCACCGGCGCCGTCGGCGGCGACGCGGGTCGTGACGTCCGTCGCGTGCTGGCCGACATGGGCGAGCTGGACGTCACCCGCGTGGCCATGCACCCCGGCTCCGTGCAGGGCTTCGGGGTCCTCGGCGACGACCGCGTGCCGGTGTTCCTGCTGCCCGGCAACCCGCTGGCGGCGCTCGTGGCGTTCGAGGTCATGGTCCGCCCGCTGGTGCGCATCGCGCTGGGGCGCCGCAACCCGCGCCGCCGCGTCGTCCGCGCCCGCCTGGTCGCCCCGCTGGAGTCCATCGCCGGCCGCCGCGGCTACGTCCGCGGCCAGCTGATGCGCGACAGGGAGACCGGCGGCTACCTGGTGCAGCCCCTCGGCGGCGCCACCGGCGCGGAGGCCCACCTGCTCGCGGGCCTCGCGGAGGCGAACTGCCTGGTGGTCATCCCCGACGACGTGGAGCACCTCCGCGCCGGCGACGACGTCGACGTGCTGTTCCTGTCCCGTCAGGCGTAGGGCGGCGATGCGGACCGGACGCGTCGAGGTCGACGCCGGGGTGGTGCGCCTGCGGCCGCTGGCACGGTCGGACCGGGAGAGCTGGCGGGACATCCGCCTGCGCGACGAGGCGATCCTGCGCCCCGTCGAGCCGACCCTGGCGACGTCGTGGGCGGCCGCCCACTCCCGCGCCGAGTTCCGCCGCATCCTGCGCGGCGCCCGCCGCTCCTTGCGCGACGGCGCCGCGATGATCGGCGTCATCGAGCTCGACGGCCACTTCGCCGGCCAGCTGACGCTCACCGGTTTCCGCCCGTTCCCGCTGCTCACGTGCATCGCGGGGTACTGGGTGGACTCCGCGCGCACCGGTGGGGGCGTGGCGACGGCCGCCCTCGCGCTCGGCGTCGACCATGCGGCGGCCGTCGGCATGCACCGGGTGGAGGCCACCGTCCGGCCGGACAACGTCGCCTCCCGCCGCGTCCTGGCGCACTGCGGCTTCCGCGAGGAGGGGCTCATGGCCGGCGCCATGCACATGGACGGGGCCTGGCGCGACCACATCCTCGCCGCCCGCCTGGTGGGGGAGGACCACGTCTCGGCCGTCGACGACCTGGTGGCCGCGGGGCGGGCGCGCCTCATCGAGGAGGACCCGGACGCGCCCGATGACGGCATCGTCTACGGGAGGCACTGAGGGGCGGCCGCGACGCGCGGTGCCTCGCGCTGCGTCACGCTGTGCCGCGGCGGAGGCCGTTGGGGCGGCAGACATTGCGGCGGTGCCTGCCCCGGCTTCGTCGGCGTGGCGGCGCCCGCAGCGCACGCGGTCCGTTTAGTCTCGCAGACGGTACGCCGTACGTTCCGTCAGGAGGATCCCCGCATGTCGAGTTCGCTGTTGCTCGTCCTCATCATCGTGGTGTGGGTGTTCGTGCTCGCGCCGTTGGTGGTGAACAAGCGGGAGCCGATCCGCCGTACCTCGGAGGGCCTGGGCAAGACGCGCCTGCTCCACCGCGGCGGCGATGAACTGGCGGCCAGCCGCCGCCCGCGCTTCACCGGCGATGACGTCCGCCGCCGTGGCGACGCCGACGACGATCTCCTGGAGACCGTCGACGCCGAGCCCGACGACATCGACGGTCTGCTCGTCGACGACGAGCCCCGCGACGGCGCCCGCCGCCGCGACGGCGTGCCCGCCGGGGCCGGGGACGCGGATGTGGATGCGGAGGCCCCCGCGGAGGACGACGGCTCGGTCGTCGAGGGCGACG
>JAEWGK010000268.1 GCA_023388385.1 Actinomycetes bacterium
GGGTCCGGGCGGGGCCCGTCGTCACGCGAACGCGGGTGCTACGCGTCCGCGGCGCGACCCAGGCGCGTGACGTGCGCGCGGGCGGTGATGGTCATCTGCGTCGGCAGGGATGCGATACGCTCGGCCAGCACCTCCGGGTGGATGTGGCGCGCCGACGGGCTCATGCCGATCTGGGCGGCGATGGCGTCCTGATCCAGGGTCATCTCGAACTCGACGAGCTCCGGCTCACCGGCCGGCACCAGGTGGCCCTCGGCCTGGTGGATCATGCGCTCCACCTTGCCCTTCTCCACATCGATGATGCCCAGCGGGGCGCGCAGCTCACCCAGGTGGCCCTGCGCGGCGGTGAGGACGACGACCTGGCCGCCGGGCTTCAGCACGCGCGCGAACTCCTCCGCGTTGCGCGGGGCGAACACGACGGTCACCGCGTCGACGGAACCGTCGCGCAGTGGCATGCGGGACCACGCGTCGGCGACGACCGCGCCCACGCGGGGATGGCATTTGGCCAGGTGCTTCGCGGCCGGCACGGAGACGTCGATGCCGACCCCCCGGGAACCCGCGACGCCGTCGAGGGTGTGGGCCAGGTAGTAGCCGGTGCCGGCGCCGACCTCGCAGATGACCGGGCGGGCGTCGTCGGCGACCCCCGCGTCGTCGAGCACGTCCTGGACGTTGCCGGTGACGGCCTCCACGAACGGGCCGTAGTGGCCGCCGGACAGGAACGCCTCGCGGGCGGCGATCATCTTCGCGTCGTCGCCCGTGTAGCGCAGGCCCGCACCGCCGGCCAGCGTGACGTAGCCCTGGCGCGCGACGTCGTAGCTGTGCCCGCTCCCGGACTTCAGCGTGGCCCAGTCGGGATCACCCTGCATCAGGGCGGTGCCGTCGACCGGGTCGGCCAGAACGTCGATGATGTCGGCGAGCACGCGGAACATCCTCCTCGGGGGGTCGTCGGCCGCGCCGACCACCCCCCCGGATCACCCAAAAAATCGCGGGAGGCGGCCCCCGCATTCCCGAGGGTCGGGAACTCGTGTCCAGCGGGCGGGCGGGTCGGCCCCGGACGCGCGAAGACCCGCCCCGCGCAGCACGCGCGGGCCGGGCCCTGGGCATGGGACGGGGCTACTCCCCGACGGCAGTGAGGGCGGCGCCGAGCTCCGCGGCCTCGTCCGGGGTGAGCTCGACCACCAGGCGGCCACCGCCGTCGGCGGGAACGCGCATCACGATCTTCTTCCCCTCCTTGACCGCCTCCAGCGGGCCGTCTCCGGTACGGGGCTTCATCGCTGCCATGTGTCCTGCTCCTCAGTTCGCTTACGGCCCTCCGTCGGCGGGATCGTCCGCGCCATCGGGCCCTCGATGACCATGATAGCCCTTTCCGCTGGATTCCGGGCCGGGCACCAGCGTCGTGATGACGAACCACAGCGCCACCGCCAGCACCGGAACCAGCACGACGTACCCCGCCACGGCCAGCACCGTCATCATGGGAGCACCTCCCCCCGCGCGTCGTCGGGCCGGGTCGGCGCACCACCGCCCCCGTCCTCCAGCGGCGGCAGCTCCGCGCCGCTGCGGGCGGCCAGCTCCTCGCCGACCGGCAGGCCCCGGGCGCGCAGTGCGCCGGCGAGTACCTGGTGGGCCATCGGGGCGAGCTCCTTCAGCGGCCGGTTGCGGTGGCGCCGTGCACCGAGGTCGACCTCCGACACGGCCCCGCGGCCCCAGCGGTCGGCGACCTGCATAAGCAGGGAGATCTCCACGCCGTAGTCGACGGGGAACCACAGCGGCGCCAGCGAGTCACACCGCGCCGCGTACTCGCCGCCGAGCGGCTGGCGCACGTCGGCGAGCTCCGGCGCGAGCGCGGTCAGCAGCGGCCGGGCGGTCAGCTCCGTGACTCGCCCGCCGCCGACGTCCCCGTCGAGGTCGCGCCGGTAATGGCCCTTGACCAGCCGCACCGGCTCCGGGTCGGCCCACGTGGACAGCAGCGGCCCGACGAGCTCCGGCACCCAGCCAACGCCGGTGTTGGAGACGTCTCCGTCGAGGAAGCACACGACGTCCGCCCCGGCGGCCATCGCGGCGGCCAGGCCCCGCTGCAGGGCTTCGCCCTTGCCGGGCCGGGGCGCGACGCCGTCGTGGCGCCGGTGGTGGGCCTCCCTCCAGTTGATCACGCGGGCGCCCGCCCGGCGCGCCTCGTCCGCCGTGGCATCGGAGGAGTCGGAGTCGACGACGAGAACGTGGGCGACCAGCCCCGACTCCACGTGCGGCATCGCGGCGGCGACGACGGAGGCCACCGTCGCCTCCTCGTCCAGCGCCGGGATGACGACGGCGACCGACGGCCGCGCCCCGGCCGACGCCGGCCCAGTCACTGCAGCCCCCGGACGGTCGAGGCGGGGGCCACGTCACCGCGGATCGCGCCGACCATGCGCAGCACGTCCATCGTCTCCTCGACCTCGTGGACGCGGAACATGGCAACGCCCCGGGCGGCGCACCAGCCCGTCGCCGCGAGCGTGCCGGTCACGCGCCCCTCCAGGCCGCGGCCGACGGTCTCGCCCACGAAGTCCTTGTTGGACAGGGCCATGAGCACCGGGTAGCCGGCCGCGACAATCTCCGAGACGCGCCGCAGCAGCTCCAGGCCGTGGAACGTGTTCTTGCCGAAGTCGTGCGTCGGATCCAGCAGGATCCGGTCCGCGGGCACGCCGCAATCCAGGGCCCTGTGCGCCAGCGCCAGCGTCTCGTCCAGCACCGCCGCGACGACGTCGTCGTAGTGCACGCGGAAGGGCCGCGTCCGCGGCACCGCCCCGCCGGTGTGGGAGCAGACGTAGCCGACGCGGTGGGCGCCCGCGACCTCGACGAGCTCCGGGTCCGCGCCAGCCCACGTGTCGTTGACCAGGTCGGCGCCGGCGGAGATGGCGGCCTCGGCGACGTCCGCGCGCCACGTGTCGACGCTGATGTGGACGTCCGGGTACCGCTCCCGGATCGCGGCGATGGTCGGCACGACGCGGTCGATCTCCTCCGCGACCCCGACCCGGACGCCCGGCCCGGCCTTCACCCCGCCGATGTCGACGACGGATGCGCCGGCTGCGATGACCTCGTCGGCCCGGCGCAGCGCGGGGCCCAGCTCCGCCGTCGCGCCGCGGTCGTAGAAGGAGTCCGGGGTCCGGTTGATGATGGCCATCACCGCCGGCAGCGCTCCCTCGCGGTACGCGCAGGGCGCGGCCCCGGCAGCGCCGACCATGCCGCCGCGGTCGGCGTCACCGTGGGAGGGCGCGGGATCCGTCGTCACGCGGCACCTACTTCCGGTCCAGGAGGCCGCGGTCGCCGTCCCGGTGAGCCTGCGAGAGCGCCTCGCGGGTCGCCTCCTCCTCCGCGGCGCGGCGCACGCCCTCGTGGGCGGCGGCGATGTGCGCCATCGCCTCGTCGACGGAGTCGGTGAGGAACAGCAGGTCCGGATCCTCCGGCGCGATCATGCCCTCGGTGACCAGGCGGTCACGGATCCACTCCAGCAGCCCGCCCCAGAACTCGGTGCCCAGGAGCACGATGGGGAACTTCGTGATCTTGCCGGTCTGGACCATGACCAGCGCCTCGAACAGCTCGTCCAGAGTGCCGAAGCCGCCCGGCAGGCATATGAACGCCTGCGAGTACTTGAGGAACATCGTCTTCCGCACGAAGAAATAGCGGAAGTTCATGCCCAGATCGATCCACTCGTTGAGGTGCTGTTCGTGCGGCAGCTCGATGCCCAGGCCCACCGACGGGCCGTCGCACTCCCACGCACCGCGGTTCGGTGCCTCCATGAGGCCGGGGCCGCCGCCGGTGATGGTCGCGTAGCCGGCCTTCGCGATGGCCCTGCCGACCTCCACGCCCAGCCGGTAGTACGGGTGGTCCTCCTTCATCCGCGCGGAGCCGAAGACCGTCACGGCCATCGGCAGCTCCGCCAGGGCGCCGAAGCCCTCGACGAACTCGCTCTGGATGCGCAGCACGCGCCAGGTGTCGGTGTGCAGCCAGTCGGTGTGCGGCTGGCTGCCGAGCAGACGGGAGTCCGTCGTCGAGCGGGTGCGGGATTCGCTCTTCTCGTCGCCGCGGACGACCATCGGGCCGCGCAGCGTGTGGCGCCGCCCAGGGGACGGGGTGCGGTTGGGTGCCATGTGGGGTGTTCCTCGGGGTGCGGGGTGCCGGCGGTGCGCCGGCTGGGTCGCTGGTGCGGCGGGCGGGTCGCCGCGGAGGCGGGGTGCGCGGGTCACGGGTGCGGCGGGTGCGGGGCCGCCGCGTGACGACGCTGCCCCACCGTCCCGGCCTCACGACGTCAGATAGCGCTTGAGCGTCTCCGAGACGTCACGGATGGAGGCTTCCGGGCAGTGCTCCTCGGGCTTGTGGCACAGCGACGGGTCGCCGGGGCCGAAGTTCACGGCGGGGATGCCCATCGCCGACAGGCGGGCGACGTCGGTCCAGCCGTACTTCGGGC
>JAEWGK010000042.1 GCA_023388385.1 Actinomycetes bacterium
GGCCAGGACGCCGCCGACGGCATCGGTGACGGCCGACCACGTGCCCAGGCCAGGTACGTGGCAGATGCGCTCGCCGCAGCCGGAGTCGCCGGCGGAGGCGGGGGCGTCGACGGCGATCTCGAAGACCACGTCGGGCCAGCGCGACAGGTCGGCGGCGAGGCGACCGGCGGAGTCGGCGTCGCCGCAGAAGGGCATCTCCAGGCAGGCCTGGCCGGCGGCGGGGCCTCCGGCGGGCCGCGCGCCGAAGTCGGCCGCGGTGATGCGGGTGCCGTCGTCGGCGCGGACCATCCCCGCGCGGGCGAGGGCCCACGTCAGGTGCGGCACGAGGGCCGGGGCCGCCCGGTGGATCCAGGCGACACCGGTGGTGGCGGTGGGGCGCATATCCGCTCCCGTGTGTCGATCGGGATGGCGGGTCCGCCGTCGGCGGGCCCGCCACCAAGACGAGGTGTCGTCTTCCCCTACGCACTTCGCCGATCCGGGCGGGGCGGGCGCGCTGCGCTCCCCCGCCGGGTGATACCGGCAAGTGTGCAAGGGGCGGTTGGGGCGGCGCAACGCTCAAGTGACGCTTGAATCCCCTGTTGCGTCACCCCCGCCGGATCCCCCCGGCCCCGAGCCGGCGCCTCCCCTGCCTCCCCTACGCCTCCTCGGCCTCCAGCGCGCGCCACAGGGCGTCGTTGAAGTCGGTCCACAGGGGCCTGGCCCAGTCGCCGAAGGGCCGGTCGGTGAGCACGACGGCAGCGCGGCCGGTATCCGGGTGCAGCCACAGGAAGGTGCCCGACTGGCCGAAGTGCCCGGCGACGCCGTCGGGCATCGACTCGCCGAACCACAGTCCGAGCCTCGACTCGGGGTGCGTGAACAGCTGGAAGCCCAGGCCCCAGTCGCACGGGTGCTGGCGGCCGTAGCCGGGGACGATGCCGTCGAGGCCCGGGAAGTGGACGGTCAGCGCCTCCGCGATGGTGTCCGGGTGCAGGACGGCCGGCTCGAGGACGCCATCGGCGAAGCGCATGAGGTCCTCGACGGAGCCCTCGCCCGCGTGCCCCGCCGAGCCGTGGAGCGCCGACGAGCGCATGCCGAGAGGCTCGAAGGTGGAGGCGGCGAGGTACTCGGCGAAGCTCATGCCGGCCTCGGCGGCGACCATGTCGGCCAGGATGTCGAAGCCCGCGGAGCTGTAGATGCGGCGGGTACCGGGCTCCTTCTCCGCCGTGCGGTCGGCGAAGCCGACGCCGCCGGCATGGGACAGCAGATGGCGGACGGTGGAGCCCTCCGGCCCGGCCGGGTCGTCGAGGCCGAACGCCCCCTCCTCCACGGCGACGAGGAACGCGTGGGCGCTCAGCAGCTTCGTCACGCTGGCCAAGGCCATGACGCGCCCGGCGTCGCCGTGAGTCCGCCACGTGCCGTCGCCGGAGCGGACGGCCGCGGAGACCTGGCCCGCCGGCCAGTCGTCGAGACCCGCCAGGAGGTCGGGGATGCGCGGGGTGTCGCTCATGGGGCCAGGCTACAGCCGGGCCGGAGCCGCGTCCCCGCCGGCGCCGCCGCAACCGGCCGGGTCGGCGTGATCGTCGCGGAGGGCGTCGTCACGCACGTCCCGCACCTCGTCGTCGGAGTCCAGGTCGGCATCGGCGCCGCGGTCCCACGTGTCCTGCCCGAGGATGCCGGCGCGCTTGGCGACGACCGCCGCGACCAGCCCCTGGCCCGTGACGTTGACGGCAGTGCGACCCATGTCGACGATGGGTTCGACGGCGAGGAGCAGGCCGACGCCCTCCAGCGGCAGACCGAGGGTGGACAGCATGAGGGTGAGCATGACGGTCGCGCCGGTCGTGCCCGCCGTCGCCGCGGAGCCGATGACGGAGACGACGATGATGAGCAGGTAGTGCGTCAGGTCCAGGGGCACGCCGTAGAAGCCGGCGACGAAGATCGCGGCGATGGCCGGGTAGATCGCGGCGCAGCCGTCCATCTTCGTCGTCGCGCCCAGCGGCACGGCGAAGGACGCGTAGGCGGACGGCACGCCCATCCGGCGCTCGGCGACGCGCTGGGTCACCGGCATGACGCCCATGGAGGAGCGGGTGACGAAGCCCAGCGACGTCACCGGCCACACGCGGCGGTAGAAGCCGCCGACCGGTAGTCCGGCGAACGTCAGCACCGCCGGGTAGACGACGCCGATGACCAGCGCCAGGCCCACGTAGATCGCCACGACGAACCAGCCCAGGGAGCCGAGGGCGTCCCAGCCGTACTCGGCGACGGCGCGGCCGATGAGAGCCGCGGTGCCGATGGGCGCCAGGCGGATGATCCACCACAGGATCTTCTGCACGACGGCGAGCGCGGACTCCATGAGGCCGAGGAACGGCTCGGCGGCGCGGCCGACCTTCACGGCGGCGACGCCGACGACGATGGAGATGACCAGCAGCTGCAGGACGTTGAAGGACGGGGTCGCGGAGTCCTCCGACAGCGTCACGCCGAGGCCCAGGATGTTGTCCGGGATGACGCCCTGGAAGAACGCCCACCAGGAGCCGACGGTCTCCGGCGCCTGCGCGGAGGCGGCGTCGACGCCGGCGCGCACGCCCGGATCGATGATGCGGCCGACGGCGATGCCGGCCAGCACCGACAGGAACGCCGTGATGGCGAACCACACGAGCGTGGAGACCGCCAGCCGCGCCGCGCCGGCGACCTTGCGCAGGTTGGCGACGGAGGTGATGACCGCAGCGACGATGAGCGGCGGGACCATGAGCTTCAGCAGATCGACGTAGGTGGAGCCGACGAAGTCCAGGAGGGAGCTGAGCCAGGAGCCCTCCCCCATGCCGCGCGCGGCGAAGCCGAGCGCGAGTCCGATGATGAGGCCGTAGACGACCTGGGCGCCGAAGCTGGTCAGCCAGGCGGGGGCGCGGCGGCCGGACGGGGCGTCCGGGGCCGCGATCGATGGGGTGTCCGTGGTGGTCACGGTGGATGTCCTTTCGCGGGGATGCGCGCGGGGCGCGCGATGCAGGTGCGGATGCTGCGCGGGGTGGGGTGCGCGGTTCCGCGGGGCACGTGCGTGACGACGCCCCGGGCCGCGGTGCGCCCCGGCGGCGGGCGGGGTGGGCGAGCTTCGGACGGGGTCGTGCGGTGCGCCGAAGGGCCGCCGGGCCCGTCTCGTGGGCGGGCCGGGGCTAGCTGCGACAGGCGTCGCTGGAGAGGTGCCCCTGATCGAGCCACCTCCGCGACGTGAGCATCTGGTCGACGGCGGACATGGCGATCAGGCTAGATCCCCCATTGGGGACACGTCAAGAACAAGTGTGCCCGATCACGTCCGATCGGTTCCGTTTTCGGGGCGATCAGCGGAACGGCCATCGATTCCATTGCCCGCACCGGTGCCGGCGCCAGGCCCCGCGACGCGGCGGCCGAGCAGGCGGCGGCGCTCCCGCTCCGCCCCGATTCGCTCTCCCCGGCGTTCGGTCCGGGTCAGGAGCCGACGCAGCTGCCGGCGCGTCATGGTCACCGGCGCGACATCCGGGCTCGTCGGCAGGACCCAGTCGCGGTGTCCGGCGATGATGGCCAGGCCGGCGCCGGCGACCGTCGCCGCGATCATGCCGATGGTCGGCTGACCGAGCAGATGCAAGCCGACCATGACGGCGGCGCCGAGCAGCGCGGGCGTGGCGTAGATCGTGTTGCCGCCGAAGATTGCGGGCACGTTGCCGACGGCGATGTCGCGGATCATGCCGCCGCCGACCGCGGTGAGCATGCCGCAGAGGATCGCCGACGGCCACGGCATGCCGTAGGTCATGGCCTTCAGCGAGCCGGTGACGGACCACACGCCGAGCACGATGGCGTCGCCGTAGCGGAAGAAGATGTCCCACGTGCGGCCCTCGAAATGCGCCACCCACGCGATGAGGCCGCCGAGCAGCGCGAAGCCCATGTAGGCCGGGTCGGCGAACGCCGCCGGCGTGCCCTTCTGCATGAAGGTGTCGCGCAGCAGGCCGCCGCCGAGTGCGGAGAACAGCGCGAGGAAGCCGAAGCCCACGAGGTCGAAGCGGCGCTGCCGGGCGATGGTGCCGCCGATGGCGCCGTTGATGACCACGCCGGTGAGATCGAGGATGGTGTAAATCGACCAGACGGTGGGGTCGATCGCGGGGACTGCCATGCCTGCATTGTGGCAGGTGGCCGGGCCCGCGCCGAATGCGGGCACCCGCCGTCGGAGCCCGGCGAATGCGGTGCGGCACATGCAGTGCGGCGCATGCCGTAGAATCCCCCGTCAGGCCCCTATAGCTCAGTCGGTTAGAGCCGCGGACTCATAATCCGCTGGTCGCAGGTTCGAGCCCTGCTGGGGGCACGAAAATCCCCTGCCCCACCTCCGCGAACGCAGGTGGGGCGGGGTTTTTCGTTCGGCCCGTGACGGTGCCCGCACTCAACGTGGGTCGGCGGGTCGGATCCGCCAGTAGAATCCCCTGGCATGGCAGGTTTCCAGCGGTCAGGCTCCCCCACCGTGCTCGTGTGCGGCTCCATCCATCAGGACACCATCGTCCTGGTCGACGGCATCCCCCAGGCCGGTCAGACGATCATCACGAAGAACCGCACGAAGTCCCTCGGCGGCAAGGGCGCCAACCAGGCGACCGCCTCCGCCCTGGCGGGCGTGCGCACCGTCATGGCCGCCACGGTCGGTGAGGACCCGGCGGCCGACGCCGTGCTCTCCGCGCTGGTGGAGAAGGGCGTGGACGTCGAGTCCGTCACCACGTCGTGGGACGAGCCGACCGGCACCGCCTTCATCGTCACGGACGACGAGGGCGACCCGATCATCTTCGTCTCCTCCGGCGCCAACACGCTCACCGATCCGTCGGACTTCACCGAGGAGATCGCGGAGGCCGACGTCATCCTGGCGCAGGGCGAGCTGCGCCCGGAGGCCACCGAGGCTCTGGCGATGATGGCGAACCTGCACGGCACGCGCTTCATCCTCAACCTCTCCCCCGTCACGGTCGTATCCGCTGCGCTCATCGACAGCGCCGACCCGCTCATCGTCGACGAGAATCAGGCGTGGGAGGTCCTCCGTGGCCTCGGCGCCGCCGCGGGCGTCCGCCGCGGCGATCTGGCGGAGACCGCCCGCCTGCTGATGGAGTACTGCTCCTCCGTCGTCATCACCGGCGGCGAGAAGGGCTGCGTGTACGCCCGCGCGAAGGTCGCCGGCGGCGACGGCGTCATCCGCCACCAGCCGGCCGTCTCCGTCCCGGAGGAGGACGTGATCGACTCGACCGGCGCCGGCGACGCGTTCTCCGGCACGCTGGCCGCCGAGATCGCCCGCGGCGCGACGCTGCCCGACGCGGTGCGCCTGGCGACGGCCGCCGGCGCGATGGCCCTCCGCTCCGTCGGCGCCACGTCCTCCTACGCCGAAGAGCCGGTACTGCGCCGGATGGTCACCGACGGCTCCGTCCCGGAGACGGAGGTCATCGGGGACGCCGGATGACGGCGTCCGCGCCGCCAGCTGACGTCGCCTGACGACGCCACCCGCCGGGCCCGGAACATGCCGCGCGGTGCGGGGGGAATCCCGCTAGTCGGCGGCGACGAAGTCGTACGCCTTCGGGTCGAACTTCCGGTGCTCGAGGATGAAGCGGGTGGTCGTCGACGGCCAGACGGCGGGCGCATTGCCCTTGTCGTCGATGTACCAGGAGCTGCAGCCCGTCACCCACGCCGACGGCTTGAGGCGGTCGCGCATCCAGTCGTTGTAGCGCTCCTGCGCCTCGGCGGTGACGTCAGCGACGTCGAGCCCGCGGGCGTCGCGGTAGTCCAGGCGGCGCAGGAAGTAGCGGACCTGCGCCTCGAGGATCTGCAGCATGGACGAGTGGCCGAGGCCGGTGCCCGGGCCCATCATCACGGTCATGTTGGGGAAGCCGTGGACGACGGTGCCCTTGTAGGCCTCCATGCCCTCCTCGCCCCACGTCCCCGCCAGCGAGCGGCCGTCGCGGCCGTGGACCAGGTGGAACGTCGGGGAATCGGTGACGTGGAAGCCGGTGCAGATGATGAGGACGTCGATCTCGTGCTCCACGCCGTCGCGGGTGCGGATGGAGTGCGGGCCGATCTCCTCGATGCCGGAGGTGACCAGCTCGACGTTGTCGCGGGCCATCGCCGGGTAGTACTTGTTCGAGATCAGCATCCGCTTGCAGCCGATGCGGTAGTCCGGCGTCAGCTTCGCGCGCAGCTCCGGGTCGCGGACCTGGGCGCGCAGCAGCGCCTGGTGGGCCCACATCAGCGGCTTCATCGTCCACTCGGCCCCGGTGGTCAGGCCGGGGACCTGGGACTCACGCAGCAGCCAGTCCTGCGCGCGGACGATGCGGCGCAGCGCAGGAACGCGCTTGAGCAGGGCCTTCTCGAAGCCGGCATAGGGGCGGTCGATGCGCGGCATGATGTACGGGGGCGTGCGCTGGAAGACGGTGAGCTTCCCGGCGACCTTCGCGACCTCGGGGACGATCTGGATGGCGGAGGCGCCGGTGCCGATGACGGCGATGCGCTTGCCCTCCAGGTCCGCGTCGTGGTCCCAGCGGGCCGAGTGGAACATCTCGCCCTCGAATCCGGCGATGCCCGGGATGTCCGGAAGCTTCGGCTCGCACAGGGCGCCGACGCCGAGGACCAGCTCGCGGGCGCGGAAGACGACGGGCTCCGCCCCGTCGGCGTCGTCGAGGCGGCGCGCGGTGACGTGCCAGCGGCGGTCCTCCTCGTGCCACGTCGCGTCGGTCATCTCCGTGCGGAACTCGATGTGGTCGTAGAGGCCTTCCGCCCGGGCGACCTCCCGCTGGTAGCGGTGGATCTCGGACTGGTGGCCGAAGCTCCGGGACCAGGAGAAGTCCTGGCGGAAGGACAGGGAGTACAGGTGGCTGGGGACGTCGCAGGCGGCGCCCGGGTAGGTGTTGTCGCGCCAGGTGCCGCCGACCTCGTCGGCGCGCTCGATGATGGTGAAGCCCAGCCGGCCGGAGCGGCGCAGCTGGGCACCGGCGATGAGCCCCGAGAATCCGGAGCCGACGATGAGGACCTCGACGTCGCGGACGCGGCCCTCGCCCGCCTCCGCCACGGTTGCCTTGTTTTCGTTGAGCGAAGCTGTCATGCCCGGGAGACTAGCCCTGAGATGCGGAACGGCGGCGGCTTCCGCCAATTTTGTTTTACGAATTCACCAATCTGCGGGTGATCGCGGACGGGGCGCGGCCGACTCCCCGCATGACGAAAACCAGGTCAGGGCCCTACATCCCTGACCTGGTGCTGTTGCTCCCCCAGCTGGATTCGAACCAGCAACCCTTCGATTAACAGTCGAATGCTCTGCCGTTGAGCTATGGGGGAATGCCGTTCCGGGCGGTGCGCCCTGCAACGGGACATGACTTTACCCAGCACGTTCCAGGTCGCCAAATCTACTGGTCACAAAGGATTTCCGGACGATGTCGGGACCGTTGCTACCATCGGGCCGTGACACGGGGTGCCCGCGCCGACGCGGGCTGAGATGAGACCCGTCGAACTTGATCCGGTTGACACCGGCGAAAGGAATGTCGCCATGACGCGCACCGCCGCCCGCCCCGCCTCCCAGGAGGCCCCCTCCCCCGTCGCCCCGCCGGCACCGGCCACCGCCGGCCGCATCCCGCGGGTGCTCTCCATCGCGGGCACCGATCCGACCGGCGGCGCCGGCATCCAGGCGGATCTGAAGTCCTTCGCCGCCCACGGCGCCTACGGCATGTCCGCGGTCACGGCCCTGGTCAGCCAGAACACCCGCGGGGTGCGCACGGTCCACGCGCCCGGCCCGGACTTCCTGCGCTCGCAGCTGGAGGCAGTGTCGGACGATGTCGGCATCGACGCGGTGAAGATCGGCATGCTCTTCGACGAGGACATCATCGCCGTCGTCGCCGAATGGCTCGACGCGGTGCGGTGCCCGATCGTCGTCGTGGATCCGGTCATGGTGGCCACCTCCGGGGACCGGCTGCTGAAGCCGGAGGCCGAGGCCGCGCTGCGCGCACTGCTGCCGAAGGCGTCGCTCATCACCCCCAACGTCCCGGAGCTGGCGGTGCTGGCCGGCGCGGAGCCCGCCTCCGGATGGGACGGGGTCGTGGAGCAGGCGCGCGCCGTCGCCCGCGACGCTGGCGTCCTGGTGCTGGCCAAGGGCGGGCATCTGGACGGCGTCACGGTCCACGATGCGCTGGTGCACCCCGACGGGACGGTCGACGAGGTGACGGCGCCGCGCGTGGACACGACCTGCACGCACGGCACCGGCTGCTCCCTCTCCTCCGCCATCGCCGCCCTGTGGCCGCGGCTGGGCGAGCCGGCGGAGGCGGTGCGCGTCGCCAAGCGCTGGTTGACCGGCGCACTCGCCCGCGCCGACGAACTCCACGTCGGCGGCGGCCACGGCCCGGTCAACCACTTCGCGGAGCTGTGGGACCGCGGCCTGCCGCCGGCGGAGCCCACCGCGATCACCGACGCATGGTGGGAGGCGATCGCGGATCTGCGCGCGGCGATCGACGACCTGCCGTTCATCAGGTCGCTTGCCGACGGCACCCTGGCCGCCGACGACTTCTCCTGGTACCTGGCGCAGGACGCGGTGTACCTCAACGGGTACTCGCGGGCGCTGGCGGCGGCGTCGACGCTGGCGCCGACGCAGGAGGAACAGATGTTCTGGGCGAACTCGGCGTATTCGGCGATCGCGACGGAGATGGAGCTGCACCGCTCCTTCATCGGCGACGCCGCCGGGGCGGCGGCCCCGCAGCCGTCGCCGGTCACCCGGGCCTACGTCGACCACCTGCTGGCCGGCACCGCGCGCGGCTCCTACGGGGAGGCCGCGGCGGCGCTGCTGCCGTGCTACTGGCTGTACCAGGAGATCGCGACGCGCCTGGCAGCCGCCGCGACCGCGGGGCACCCGTACGAGGAGTGGCTGTCCACCTACTCCGACCCGGGGTTCGAGGAGTCGACGCGCACCGCCATCGGCATCGTCGCCCGGGCCGCCGCCGACGCGCGGCCGGAGGAGCGCGACGCGATGTGGCGGGCGTTCCACGCCTCCTCCTGGCACGAGCTGGAGTTCTTCGCGGAGCCCATCCGCCGCCACGGGTAGCGCGGGGCGCGGACTTCCGCACCGCGCGGGAATATCCGGCGGCCGTCCGCGACACATGAGCGCCCGCGCATATGATCGGCCGCATGAGCGCTTCCGATCACATCACCCTCCACGACGACGGCTCCCGGACCGTGCGCGGCATCGTCTCCCTGGCGAAGGGCGAGCCCGTCGAGCAGGTCGAGATCACGGTACCGGCGCCCGGCCCGAACGACGTCGTGGTCCGCGTCGACGCGTGCGGCGTCTGCCATACGGACCTTGCCTACCGCGACGGCGACATCGAGGACGCCTACCCGTTCCTTCTGGGGCACGAGGCCGCCGGCGTCGTCATCGACTGCGGCGAGGACGTCACGCACGTCGCCGAGGGCGACTTCGTCGTCCTCAACTGGCGCGCAGTGTGCGGCGAGTGCCGCGCCTGCCGCAAGGGTGAGCCGAAGTACTGCTTCAACACCCACAACGCGTCGAGGAAGATGACGCTCGCCGACGGCACCGAGCTGTCCCCGGCGCTCGGCATCGGCGCGTTCTGCGACGCCACCCTCGTCCACGAAGGACAGTGCACGAAGGTCAACCCGGATGCCGACCCGGCCGTCGCCGGCCTGCTCGGCTGCGGCGTCATGGCGGGCCTCGGCGCCGCCATCAACACCGGCGAGGTCACCCGCGGCGAGTCCGTGGCCGTCATCGGCTGCGGCGGCGTCGGCACCGCCGCCATCGCGGGCGCGAAGCTCGCCGGGGCCACGACCATCATCGCCGTCGACGTCGCCGACGCGAAGCTGGAGACGGCGCGGGAGTTCGGCGCCACGCACGTCGTCAACTCCCGAGAGCTCGCCGACGGGCGCACGGGCGAGGAGGACCCCGTCGTCACGCGCATCCGCGAGCTGACCGGGGGCTTCGGCGCCGACGTCGTCATCGACGCCGTCGGCCGTCCGGAGACCTACGTCCAGGCGTTCTACGCGCGCGACCTCGCCGGGCGTGTCGTCCTCGTCGGCGTGCCCTCCCCGGCCATGACGCTCGACCTGCCGCTGCTCGACGTGTTCGGCCGCGGCGGCTCCCTGAAGTCCTCCTGGTACGGCGACTGCCTGCCGGAGCGCGACTTCCCCATGCTCGTCGACCTGTCGCTGGAGGGCCGCCTGCCGCTGGCCGGCTTCGTCTCCGAGCGCATCGGACTCGGCGACGTGGAGAAGGCCTTCGACACGATGAAGGCGGGCACGGTCCTGCGCTCCGTCGTCGTCACCTAGGACCAGGCCGGCCGCCCACGCGGCGCACGACCACCGCCGCAGCCCACGCGGCGCACGACCACCGCCGCAGCCCATGCGGCGCACGACCACCCGCACCACCACGGAGGACATCATGGGACAGCCCCGAATCCGGCGGCAGGGCGACCTGCGCGTCGGCCACGTCGAGACCCACGGCATCTTCGCCCTCGACGGCGGCGAATGGGAAGTGGACAACAACATCTGGGTCGTCGGAGACGACACGGAGTGCATCGTCATCGACGCCGCCCACCAGGCGCAGCCGATCCTCGACGCGGTCGGCGGCCGCCGCGTCCGCGCCATCGTGTGCACTCATGCCCACAACGACCACATCACCGTCGCCCCCGAGCTGTCGGAGAAGCTCGACGCCCCGATGCTCGTCCACCCGGGCGACCAGATGCTGTGGGAGCAGACCTGGCCGGACGTCGGCCACGGCGACCTCGCCCACGGGCAGCGCATCGACGTCGCCGGCACGGAGCTCGTCGTCATCAACACCCCGGGCCACTCCCCCGGCTCGTGCTGCCTCTACGCTCCGGAGGCCGGGGAGCTGTTCTCCGGCGACACCCTGTTCTCCGGCGGGCCCGGCGCGACGGGCCGCAGCTTCTCTGACTTCGACACGATCATCGACTCCATCCGGGACAACCTGCTGACGCTGCCGGAGGAGACGATCGTCCGCACCGGCCACGGCGATCACACGACAATCGGCCGCGAGGCACCGCACCTGGAGGAGTGGATCCGCCGGGGCTACTAGGCCCCCGGGGTCGCATCCCCGCGCCCCAGCGCCGCATCGAGCAGCAGGCGCCGGTAGTTCTCCAGCGCCACCAGGTCGCCGAAGGTCTCCCGGTAGGCGGCCTTGTCGTCGGTGAGGCGCATGCGCTTGAGGATGCGCTTGACCTGCGAGATCTGCTCTCCGACCCACACCTCCTGCAGGCGGGCCAGCAACGAGGACGCGTAACCGGCGCGACCCTCCGGGTCGACGCGAATCTCCTCCACGCCGAGCTCGGACATCAGCGACCGCGCCGTCTCGTCCTCCATGCCGGAGGCCACGGCCGCGGCCCACATCGGCGTGGCCGGCGCCGTCGCCAAGCCCCCGGCCTCGACGATCGCCCCGAACAGCGCGCGATAGGCCTCGTCGGTGAACATCTCGGGGTCCAGCGCATCGAACATCGCCGCGTCGACGTCGCCGGGCTCCTGGATGGCGAGCTTCAGCACCTCGCGCTCGACGGTCAGGCGCGGGTCGGAGGGGTCGGGGCGGTGCAGGCCGGGGCGCATCGCCTCCTCCTGGCGACGGCGGGCCTCGGCGAGGCGCGCCCGCTCCTCCTCCCGGCGAGCACGGCGCCGCTGCGTCTCGCCCATCGTGGGGTTGGCGGCCTCCTCGCGGACCATCCGCACCATCTCGGCCTCGTTGCCGAAGCCGATCCAGCCGGCGACCTCGCGGGCGTATTCGTCGCGCAGCGCGGGGTCGGCCAGCTTCGCCAGCACCGGCACGACGCGGTGGATGGCCTCCACGCGGCCGCCCGGCAGATCCAGGTCGTGCTCCGCCATGAGGGTGCGCACGACGAACTCGATGATGGGCGTCCGCGAGGCGACGAGCTCCCGCACCGCCACGTCGCCGCGGGCCATGCGCAGATCGCACGGGTCCATGCCGTCGGGGGCGACGGCGACGTAGGACTGGCCGGTGAAGCGCTGGTCGCCCTCGAAGGCGCGCATCGCGGCCTTTTGCCCGGCCTCGTCGCCGTCGAAGGTGTAGATGAGCTCGCCGCGGAAGAAGCTGTCGTCCAGCAGCAGACGGCGCAGGACGGTGAGGTGCCCCTCGCCGAACGCCGTGCCACATGCGGCGACGGCCGTGGTCTCCCCCGCGGCATGCATGGCCATGACGTCGGTGTAGCCCTCGACGACGATGGCGCGGTGCGACGCCGCGATGTCCTTCTTCGCCAGATCGAGGCCGAACAGCACCTTCGACTTGTGGTACAGCAGCGTGTCCGGCGTGTTCATGTACTTGCCCAGGTTGTCGTCCTCGAACAGCTTGCGGGCGCCGAAGCCGATGACGTCACCGGACAGATTGCGGATGGGCCACAGCAGACGGCGGCGGAAGCGGTCGATCGGACCGCGGCGGCCCTGCGTCGACAGCCCCGCCTTCTCCAGTTCTTGGGCGGAAAACCCCTTGCGCTGGAGATACCGGGTCATGGTGTCCCAGCCGTCGGGAGCATAGCCGCAGCCGAAGCGCCGCCACTGTTCCTCCGTGAACCCGCGGTCGGCCAGGAAATCCCGCGCCACCTGGGCCTCGGGCGTCTCCAGCTGGTCGCGGTAGAACGCGTGGGCGGCCTTGTTGG
>JAEWGK010000099.1 GCA_023388385.1 Actinomycetes bacterium
GGATGAGCACCCGGTCGCAGTCCGTGACGTCGGAGGCGATGTGGGTGGACATGACGACGGTGCGGCCGGTCGCCCCGGCCTTGTGCACCAGGGTCAGGATGGAGGCGCGCTGAGCGGGATCGAGACCCGCCGTCGGCTCGTCGAGCAGCAGCACCGCGGGGTCGTTGACCAGGCCGGCGGCGATGCTCACCCGCCGACGCATGCCGCCGGACAGGGATGCGATGCGGTCATCGGCGCGCTCGGCGAGGCCGACGTCGGCGAGCACCTCCCGGGCCGCCGCATGCGCGCGGCGCCAGCCGAGCCCGCGGAGCCACCCGACCATCGCGACGAACTCGGCGGGCGTACGGGTGTCGTCGAACGGCTCCCGCTGCGGCACCCAGCCGATCGCGGACCGGTAGTCGCGCAGGTTCCGCGGCCGCAGCCGCTCGCCGTCATGGAGGATGTCGCCGCCGCGGGCGGGAAGCTCCGTGGCCAGGGTCTTCAGCAGCGTGGACTTGCCCGCGCCATTGGCCCCGAGAATGGCGGTGAACCCGCCATCGAAGCCGACCGATACGGCCCCGATGACGGGCTTGCTCCCGTACCCGCACGCCAGATCGCGGGTCTCAATGGTCGTCATGCGTTGCTCACCATTCCTTCCATTCCCGTCATCATCGCGTTCACCTTCCCCCACACGGGCGTCCGATCCACCTATTCCGCCGCCCGCCCCGGGTACTCGGGATAGTCGGTGTAGCCCTCCGGCCCCTGGGCGTAGATGAGGTCGGCGCGGGGTTGCGCCAGCGGCAGGCCGTCGCGCAGGCGGCGGACCAGGTCGGGGTTGGCGATGAAGGGCCGGCCGAAGCCGATGACGTCCGCGAGCCCCGCGTCGAGCAGGCGCTGCGCCGAGTCGCGGTCCTGGCCGCCGGTGACGATGACGAGGCCGTCGTACAGCTCCCGGAAGCGCCGCAGCAGGTCCCCGGGAATCGGCGGGATCTCGCGGGTCTTCGACGTCGTCGACTGATCGGCGAAATGGACGTAGCCGACACGGCGGTTCTGCAGCTCCTCGGCGAGGTGGAGGATGGTCGCCTCCACCTCCGAATGCTGCGGCATGTCGCCGGCCGTGCCGTACGGCGACAGGCGGATGCCGACCTGGCGGGCGCCGCCGCCCTGCGCCGCCACCGCAGTGATGACGGCGTCGACGACCGCCAGTGGGAAGCGGATGCGGTCGGCGATCTCGGGGCCGCCCCACTCGTCGTCACGCACGTTGACGCCCGGATTGAGGAACTGCTCCAGCAGGTAGCCGTTGGCGGCGTGGATTTCGACGCCATCGAAGCCCGCCGTCATCGCCAGCGTCGCGGCGTGGGCGAACTCGCCGATGACCGTCTCGATGTCGTCGGCGGTCATGGGGCGGACCTCCGACGCCGGCTCCGCGAAGCGGCCCTCGCCCGTCTGGTCGAACACGAAGCAGCGGCCGGCCTTCGCCGGGATGGCGGACGGGCCCATCGGCGCCTCCCGGCCCGGCTGCAGCAGCGGGTGCGACAGGCGGCCGACGTGCCACAGCTGCGCCACGATGCGCCCGCCCGCGCGGTGCACGGCGTCGACGACGATGGACCAGCCCTCCGCCTGCGGCTTCTTCCAGATGCCCGGGACCGCCGCGAACCCGCGCGCCGCCGGGGAGATGAAGGTTCCCTCCGTGATGATGAGCCCCGCGTCCGCCCTCTGCACGTAGTACTCCGCGAGCAGCTCGTCGGCGACCTGGGACTCGCAGCGCAGGCGGGTCATCGGCGCCATCGCGATGCGGTTGGGCAGCTCCACGCGCCCCCATCGGCAGGGCTCGAACAGATCGGGCATGGGCGGGGCCGCCTTTCGTGGTCTGGGCGCCGGGATTCCGGCACGGTGGTCTCGGACTACTTAGTCCACCCTACGGCGGGGCGCCCATCCGGGCGAACCTGGGAGTCCGCTCGCCCGGATCTGAGCAGCATGCGGCCCGCCCCACCCCCGGGCCAGGGCCACCTGGCCCCGGCTAGTGCGCCAGGACGTCCTCGCCCAGCATGTGGACGTGGATGAGGTTGGTGTTGCCGGTGTTCCCGGGCGGGGTGCCGGCGACGACGACCATCATGTCGCCGCGCGAGTACTCCGGCATGGCCAGGAGCGCCTCGTCGACGGCCTTCATCATGTCGTCGGTGGTCCGGACGCGCGGGGTGAGGAACGTCTCGGCACCCCACGTCAGGGCCAGCTGGCTGCGCACGGCCGGGTCGGGGGTGAAGACCAGCAGCGGCAGGTGGGAATGCAGGCGGGCGACACGGCGGGCGGTGTCGCCGGAGCTGGTGAACGCCACCAGCGCCTGGGCGTTGAGGCGCTCGCCGATGTCGCGGGCGGCATAGGAGATCACCCCGCGCTTGGTCCGGGGCACGTGCGTGAGGTCCGGGACGACGCCATCGCGCTCGGCGGCCGTGACGATGCGCC
Source organism: Actinomycetes bacterium (assembly GCA_023388385.1). Lineage (GTDB taxonomy): Bacteria > Actinomycetota > Actinomycetes > Mycobacteriales > Mycobacteriaceae > Corynebacterium. The sequence goes on from JAEWGK010000099.1 coordinate 2,443, forward strand.
CCATCGTCCTCACGGTGGTCTGCGGGTACTTGCCCACGGAGGTCTCCCCGGAGAGCATGACCGCGTCGGCGCCGTCGAGCACCGCGTTGGCGACGTCGGACGCCTCGGCGCGGGTCGGCCGGGAGTTGACGATCATCGAGTCGAGCATCTGCGTCGCGACGATGACCGGCTTGGCGTTCTCGCGCGCGATCTGGATGGCGCGCTTCTGCACCAGCGGCACGTCCTCGAGCGGCACCTCCACTCCGAGGTCGCCGCGGGCGACCATGACGGCGTCGAACGCGAGGATGATGGCCTCGAGCGCATCGACGGCCTCGGGCTTCTCCAGCTTCGCGATGACGGGCACGCGCCGGCCGACCTCGTCCATGATGGCGTGGACGAGCTCGACATCGGCCGGGGACCGGACGAAGGACAGGGCGATGAAGTCGACGCCGAGCCTCAGCGCGAAGCGCAGATCGTCGACGTCCTTCTCGGACAGCGCCGGCACGGAGATGTCCATGCCGGGCAGGGAGACGCCCTTGTTGTTGGAGACGGGGCCGCCCTCGGTGACGCGGCAGACGACGTCGTTGCCGTCGACCTCGACGCACTCGAGGCCGACCTTGCCGTCGTCGACGAGCAGGCGGTCGCCGGGCTTGGCGTCCTGGGCGAGGTTCTTGTAGGTCGTCGAAACGCGGTCGTGGGTGCCCTCGACGTCGTCGACCGTGATGCGGACGATTTCGCCGTCGGCCCAGTACGTCGCGCCGTCCTTGAAACGGCCGAGGCGGATCTTCGGACCCTGAAGGTCGGCGAGCGTGCCGACGGCATGCCCGGTGGCGTCCGAGGCCTGGCGGACCCAGAGGTAGTTCTGCTCGTGGTCGGTGTGTTCGCCGTGGGAGAAGTTCAGGCGGGCGACGTCCATGCCGGACTCGACCAGGCCCTTGATCCCCTCATAGCTGGCCACGGCCGGACCGAGGGTACATACGATCTTCGTTCGTCTCTGCACGCAACCCACCCTAGCCGCCCGGGCACCGAGGCGCCGCCGCCCGGGCCGGTCGGGCGGGGGTCAATCCCGGGACACGGCGGGCAGGCCGCCGCCGTCGCGCTCCGTCGTCTCGCCCCGGACGAAGGCGGGGTGCTCGCGACGGCGGTTGCGCAGCGCGACGAACACGGCGACCGCGATGACGAAGACGACGAGGGAGACGACGTTGTTGATGCGGATGTCGCCGAAGACGGTCGTCGCCGGGTCGGTGCGCATGGCCTCGATGAAGAAGCGGCCGCAGGTGTAGCACGCGACGTAAAGGGCGAAGACGCGGCCGCCACCGAGGCGGAAGCGCCGGTCGGCCCACAGGAGGGCGAAGAATACGACGAGGTTCCACAGCAGCTCGTAGAGGAACGTCGGGTGCACGACGGCGAGGACCTCGCCCGTGGACACTCCGCTGACCGGCGCGACGCGGCCGGCCTCGTCGACGCGGAGGTAGATCTCCAGGCCCCACGGCAGCGTCGTCGGCCCGCCGTAGAGCTCCTGGTTGAACCAGTTGCCCAGGCGCCCGAACGCCTGGCCCAGGATGATCGCCGGGGCGACGGTGTCCAGCGCCGGGGCCGCCGGCACCTTCCGCCACGTCACGACGGCCCAGCCCGCCAGCACGCCGCCGACCACCGCGCCCCAGATGCCCAGGCCGCCGGCGGTGATGTCCAGGGCCTGCCAGGGGTTCCGGCCGGGCGCGAAGTACTTCTCCCAGTCGGTGATGAGGTGGTAGATGCGGCCGCCGATGATGCCGCCCGGCACCGCGGCGATGGCGATGTCGATCATGAGGTCCGGGTCGCCGCCGCGATCCTTGTAGCGCTTCCGCGCGACCAGCAGGCCGGCGACGATGCCGACGAGGATGCACATCGCGTACCCGCGGATCGGCAGCGGCCCCAGGTGCCACACGCCCTGCGGCGGCGAAGGGATGTACGCGAGGAGGTCGGTGGTCGTCATCGAGGTGTCTCCGTTTCCGTGGGGGTCACCGATGGGGCGGGTCAGGCGTCGGCGGGGGCGCCATCACGCGGGGCGCGGGCGTCGGCCGCGGGGGCATCCTGACCACGCACACCGGCGGCGAGCTCCCGGGCGAGGGCGACGAGCGCAGCGCGGGACTCCGTCGACGCCTTGATGAGCGCCGAGCCGACGATCACGCCGTCGGCGAACTCCGCGATCTCCTTCGCCTGCGCGCCCGTGGACACGCCGAGCCCGACGGCCACCGGGGTGTCCGTCACCGCGCGGGTGCGGGCGACGAGCTCGCCGGCCGCCGAGTCGACCGCCTTCTGCGCGCCCGTGACGCCCATGTGCGAGCTGGCGTAGACGAAGCCCGAGCCGGCGGTGGCCGTCATGGCCAGGCGCTCCGGCGTCGACGACGGCGCGACCAGGAAGATGGTGTCCAGCCCGTGGGCCTCGGCCGCGGCGAGCCAGCGGCCCGCCTCCTCCGGGATGAGGTCCGGGATGATGGCGCCGCAGCCGCCCGCCGCCGCGAAGTCGCGGGCGAAGTTCTCCGGGCCGTACTGCAGCACCGGGTTCCAGTACGTCATGGTCACGCAGGTGCCGCCGGCCTCGGTGACCTCGCGGGTGACGCGGAACAGGTCCGGGATGCGGAAGCCCGCCGACAGCGCCTCGTCGGCCGCGGCCTGGATGACCGGGCCGTCCATCATCGGATCGGAGTACGGCAGGCCGACCTCGATCACGTCGGCGCCCGCGTCCACGATCGCGGTGATGCGGTCGACGGACTCCTCCACCGTCGGGTAACCCGCCGGGTAGTAGCCGATGAAGGCCGCGCGGCCCTCCTCTTTCGCCGTGGCGAAGACGTCGCTCAGGCTCACTTGTGGTCCTCCTCGGTCGTGGTGGTCGGGGTGGCGGCGCCGGAGGGCTCGTCGTCGCCGTGGGCGCGGCCCTCGGCGGCGGAGGGCGCGTCGCAACGCTCCGCATCATGCTCCGGCTCCTCCGCCTCCGTGGCGCCGAAGAGCCCGAACCAATTGCCGGCGGTGGTGACGTCCTTGTCCCCGCGGCCGGAGATGTTGACGACGATGACCGGCTCCCGGCCCAGCTCCCCCCGCAGGCGCGGCGCGATCTTCTTCGCGGCCGCGACGGCGTGGGCGGACTCGATGGCGGGGATGATGCCCTCCAGCCGCGACAGCTCGGAGAACGCCTCCATCGTCTCGGCGTCGGTGATGGGCAGGTACTCGGCGCGGCCGTCGGCGGCGAGCTTCGAGTGCTCCGGGCCGACCCCCGGGTAGTCCAGGCCGGCGGAAATGGAGTGGGACTCGATGATCTGGCCGTCCTCGTCCTGCATCAGCGCGGCGTAGGAGCCCTGGAACACGCCCGGGCGGCCCGCGTTGATGGGGGCTGCGTGGCGGCCCGTCTCGATGCCGTCGCCCGCCGCCTCGGCGCCGAATATGCGCACGCCCGCGTCGTCGATGAACGGGTGGAACAGGCCGATGGCGTTGGAGCCGCCGCCGACGCACGCCACGACCGCGTCCGGCAGGCCACCCGTCGCCGCCTGGATCTGCTGGCGGGCCTCCGTGCCGATGATCCGCTGGAAATCGCGCACCATCTGCGGGAACGGGTGGGGGCCGGCGGCGGTGCCGAAGCAGTAGTAGGTGTCGTCGGCATGCGCGACCCAATAGCGCATCGCCTCATTGATCGCGTCCTTCAGCGTCGCGGAGCCGAGCTCCACCTCGATGACCTCCGCGCCCAGCAGGCGCATCCGCGCGATGTTGAGGGCCTGGCGGCGGGCGTCGACGCCGCCCATGTAGACGCGGCACTCGATGCCCATCAGCGCGCACGCCGTGGCCGTGGCGACGCCGTGCTGGCCCGCGCCCGTCTCCGCGATGACGCGGGTCTTGCCCATCTTCTTCGCCAGCAGCACCTGGCCCAGGACGTTGTTGATCTTGTGCGAGCCCGTGTGGTTCAGGTCCTCGCGCTTCAGCCACACCTGCGCGCCCGCCAGCTCCGAGAAGCGCGGCGCGCGGTACAGCGGCGACGGCCGGCCGACGTAGTCGCGCTGCAGGTCGTCGAGCTCCCTGCGGAAGCCCTCGTCCACGCGCGCTTTGGCGTAGCCGTCGGTCACCTCCTCGATGATGGCCATGAGGGCCTCGGGGAGGTAGCGGCCGCCCCATTCGCCCCAGTGGCCCAGCTCATCGGGCTCGTGCGCGGTCGGCTCCGCGATGACCTCGCCCATCGTGGGCAGCCGATCGCCGCGGGCGTCGTGGTTCTTGTAGTCCTGCTCACTCACGCCGACCATTGTGACGCATGGGCCGGTCAGTCCGCTCGGGAGGGTCGGAATCGGGCGGGGCGGCGGCCCATCCGGCCCGCTACCCCTCCGCGGCGGTGCGGCAGGCGTCGCCATCCAGCGACGGGTGCGCGCCGGCGGCGACGAACTCGCGGCACGCCCGGCCCGGGTCGCCTGCGGTGACCAGGCCCTCGCCGACGAGCACCGCGTCGGCGCCCGCGGTGGCGTAGACGCACAGGTCCTCGCGGGTCTTGACGCCTGACTCGGCGACCTTGATGACGTCCTCCGGCAGGTGCGGCGCCAGCTTCGCGTAGACGCCCATGTCGACGTCGAGCGTCTTGAGGTTGCGGGCGTTGATGCCCAGGATCTTCGCGCCGGCCTCGACCGCGCGGTGGACCTCCTCCTCCGTGTGGGCCTCGACCAGCGCGTTCATGCCGAGGGACTCGGTGAGGTCCAGCAGCGACACCAGCGCCGGCTGATCCAGCGCCGAACACATGAGCAGCACCAGATCCGCGCCGTGCGCGCGGGCCTCGTACACCTGGTACGGCGTGACGATGAAATCCTTCCTCAGCACCGGGACATCCACCGCCGCGCGCACCGCGTCCAGGTCGGCGAGCGACCCGCGGAAGCGGCGCTGCTCCGTCAGGCACGAGATGACGGCGGCGCCGTTGTCCGCGTAGGTCTTCGCCAGGACGGCGGGCTCGGCGATCTCCGCGAGGTCGCCCTTCGACGGCGACGCGCGCTTGACCTCCGCGATGAGCCGCACGCCCGGGGCGGCCAGCGCGGCCACGGCGTCGCGGGCCGACGGTGCGGCCTTCGCCCTCGCCTTGATCTCGGCGAGGGGGATGCAGGCCTCGCGCTCGGCGAGATCCTCCCGCACCCCGGCGATGATGCCGTCCAGGACGGTGGTCATGGGCAGTCCCCTTTCCGCGGCGCCCCGTAGGAGGTCGGGCCGGGCGCCGCTTTCCCGCGTTTCCCGCCTTACGGTAGCGGGGCGGCTGCGGCGGCGCGTGCCCGGGGTCCGCTTGACGACGAATCCATCCCGTTTCCGCCCGTTCCCACCGCTTGTGGGCGGCGCCGGCCTGGCCCGCCGCCGCGCGGCCGGTGCGGGCCGATGCCGCGTGGCCGGTGCGGGCCGATGCCGCATGGCCGGTGCGGGCCGGAGCCGCATGGCCGTTGCGGGCCGATGCCGCATGGCCGGTGCGGGCCCGCTGACGTCCCGCATCGCTCCTGCCCGCCCCACTTCTCCGCCGCCAGGGGGGTTAACGGCCTTTAGCGGGAGGAACAGGTCACCGAACACCCCGCAAACGCAGATCCGGTGACCCGTTCTGCCCGCTAAAGCGCGTTAACCCCC
>JAEWGK010000139.1 GCA_023388385.1 Actinomycetes bacterium
TCATCCTGGTGCTGCTGGGCAGGCGCGGCGGGCAGGACGCCATCGTCGGCGTCGTCCTCGGCTTCGGCATGGGCCTGTCCGTGCTGTTCATCCACCTGTACCCGGGCCGCACGTCGACGGCGTTCGCGCTGCTGACGGGGCAGATCGTCGGCCTGTCCGACCAGTCGGTGAAGCTGCTGGCGGTCGTCGCCGTCATCGTCGTCGCCGTCATCCTGCTGCTGTGGCGCCCGCTGGTGTTCGCCTCCGCGGACCCGGTGATGGCCGCGGCGGCGGGCGTGCCGGTGCGCACCCTCGGCGTCGTCTTCGCGATCCTCGCCGGCATGACCGCGGCGCAGGGCGTGCAGATCGTCGGCGCGCTGCTCATCACCTCGCTCATCATCACGCCCGGCGCGGCGGCCGCCCATGTGACGTCGTCGCCGGTGCGCGCCGTCATCCTGTCGGTGGTCTTCGCGGAGGTCGCGGCCGTCGGCGGCGTCATCCTGTCGCTGGCCCCGGGCGTGCCGGTGTCGGTGCCCGTGACGATGCTCAGCTTCCTCATCTACCTCGTCTGCCGCCTCGTCGGCCGGTGGCGCGGCCGCACCGCGTCGAAGGACGAGGTCGCCGCCCGCCGCTGGACCGGCGGCGGCTCCGCGGGCCACGGTGGCGACGCCGACGGCGCGGGCGACGTCGTCAGTAGTTGCGGACCAGGACCTCGTCGATCTTGCCCCGCCGCGCCGCGTTGGAGTTGATGGCGCGGGAGGCGCGGACGACGTCGATGCGGTAGTCCGCCCAGAGTTCCCGGATGAACGGCGTCGCCGAGTTCGACAGCAGGAAGCGCACCCCGCGCGCGTCCAGGTCGTCGCACGCGGCCTTCAGCGACTCCTGCTCCGCGCGGCCGAAGCCGTCGCTGGCATAGCCGGTGAAGTTCGCGGTGGCGCTGACGACGTCGTACGGCGGATCGAGGTAGACCACATCGCCCGCCTCCGCCTCGGCTAACGACTCGGCGAAGCCCCGGACGGCCAGCTCCACGTCGGCGCGGCGGAGGTAGCCGTGGACGTCGCGCAGGCCGGCCTCGTTGACGATGTTCGGCTTCGCGTACCGCCCGTATGGGGCGTTGAACTGGCCGGCCCGGTTCACTCGGTAGAGGCCGTTGTAGCAGGTCTTGTTCAGGTACAGCATGCGGGCGGCCTTCTGGGCCGCGGGGCGCGCCGCGAACCCGCCCGGGTCCCGGTCCCACGCGCGGATGGCGTAGAAGTGCTCCGGACCGTTGGCGGCCTCGTGCGCGCGCAGCTCCGCAAGGAGCCCGTCCAGGTCGTCGCGGATGACGGTCAGGAGGTTGATGATCTCCACGTTGACGTCGGCGACTCGGGCGCGGGCCGGCTGCAGATCGAACAGGACGGCGCCGCCGCCGAGGAACGGCTCGTGGTAGGTGACGTCGCCGGACGCCGCGTCGTGCGGCAGGCGGGCGCGGATCTCCGGGAGGAGCTGCCGCTTGCCGCCCGCCCACTTGATGACGGGCGCGACCATCTAGGAGCCGGCCCCCGCGACGTCGGCGGCGCGGCGCTGACGGGCGAACTCCGACAGCGTGACGCCCGCGGCGACGGAGGCGTTGAGCGACTCCACGCCCGCGGCCATCGGGATGGACATGATGGTGTCGCACGTCTCCCGCACCAGGCGGGACAGGCCCTTGCCCTCGGAGCCGACGACCACGACGGTCGGGGTCGTGCCGTCGTAGGTGTCCAGCGTGTGGTCGCCGCCGGCGTCGAGGCCGACGACCTGGTAGCCCGCCTTCTGCAGCTGCTGCAGCGCGCGGACCATGTTCGTCGCCCGCGCGACCGGCAGCTTCGCCGCCGTTCCCGCCGACGTGCGCCAGGCGACGCCGGTCACCGCGGCGGAGCGGCGCTCCGGGATGATGACGCCGTGGCCGCCGAACGCCGCCGCCGAGCGGATGACCGCGCCGAGGTTGCGGGGGTCGGTGATGTTGTCCAGGCACACGATGAGGCCCGGGGCGCCCGATGCCTCGGCCCGGCCCATGAGGTCCTCGACCGCCATGTAGCGGTACGGCTGGATCACCAGGCCGATGCCCTGGTGCAGGCCATTGCCGGTCATGCGGTCGAGTTCGTGGCGCGGGACCTCCTGCACGGCGATGCCGCGATCGCCGGCGAGGCGCACGGCCTCCTCCAGCCGGTCGTCGTTGTCCGTGCCCAGGGCGACGATGAGCGCCTGGCCCGGCACCTTCGCCCGCAGGCACTCGACGACGGGGTTGCGGCCGACGACCAGGTCCACCTCCTCCTTCTGGTGGCGGCCCTGGTCGCGCCGCTGCTGCTCGCGCTTGCGCTTGTACGCGGCGTGGTAGACCCGGTCCTCCGCCTTCGGGGTCGGGCCCTTGCCGCGCAGGCCGCGCTTGTGGCCGCCGGTGCCGCCGGACGCGCCCTTCTTCGTCGTCTTGCGCACCGCTCCGCGGCGCCGGGAGTTGCCCGCCATGTCGTTCCTCCGCCTCGTCCTCGTCGTTCCGCCGTTTCTGGCCCGCTAATCCCGCAGGGACCAGGTCGGGCCGTCGGCCGTGTCCGTGACCTCGATGCCGGCCTCCGTCAGCCGGTCGCGCACCGCGTCCGCGGTCGCCCAGTCCTTGTTCGCCCGCGCCTCGGCGCGGGTCTCCAGCTCGGAGCTGACCAGCACGCCGAGGGCGTGCATCGCCTTCTCCGAGCCGCCGCCGGCCTCCTGCGCCCACTTCTCCGACATCGGGTCGACGCCGAGGACGCCCGCCATCGCGCGGACCGCGGACGCCAGCTCCAGCGCCATGTCCCGGTTTCCGTCGGCCAGCGCCTGGTTGCCGCGGCGGACGGTGTTGTGGATCTCGGCCAGGGCGCGGGGCACGCCCAGGTCCTCATCCATCGCCGCCTCGAACCGCTCCGTCCATTCGCCGACCGGGATCTCGCCGAGCGCCTCCGCGGCACGGGCCAGGAAGCCCTCGATGCGGCGGTAGCCGGCCGCGGCCTCCTGCAGCGACTCCTCCGAGTACTCCAGGACGGACCGGTAGTGGGCGCTGCCCAGGTAGTAGCGCAGCTCCACCGGGCGGACCATCTCCAGGATGTACGGCACGGACAAAACGTTCCCCAGGGACTTGGACATCTTCTCGCCCGCCATGGTCACCCAGTGGTTGTGCATCCAGTAGTTGGCGAAGCCGTCGCCGGCGGCGTGGGACTGCGCGATCTCGTTCTCGTGGTGCGGGAACTGCAGGTCCAGGCCGCCGCAGTGGATGTCGAAGGAGCCGCCCAGGTAGTACGTCGCCATCGCGGAGCACTCCAGGTGCCAGCCCGGCCGGCCGTCGCCCCACGGCGTCGGCCACGCCGGTTCACCGGGCTTCGCGGCCTTCCACAGCGCGAAGTCGTGAGCGCCGCGCTTGCCGGGCGAGTCCGGCTCGCCCTGCTCCATCTCCTCCACCCGGTTGCCGGAGAGGGCGCCGTAGTCGGAGCCCTCCGCGGCGGACCACGCGGCGACGTCGAAATAGACGTTGCCCTTGCCGTCGTCGTACGCGAAGCCGTTGTCCATCAGGCGGCGCATGTACTCGACCATCTGGGTGACGTGGCCCGTCGCGCGCGGCTCCACCGACGGCGGCAGCACGCCCAGCTGGTCGTACGCCCACGTGAAGTGGCGCTCGTGGGTGGAGACCCACTCCCACCAGGGGCGGCCGTTCTCCGCGGCCTTCGCCAGGATCTTGTCGTCGATGTCCGTGACGTTGCGGACGAAGGCCACGTCCAGGCCCTTCGCCAGCAGCCACCGCCGGAGCACGTCGAACGCGACGCCGGAGCGGACGTGCCCGATGTGGGGCAGCGCCTGGGGCGTCGCCCCACACAGGTAGATCGAGGCGTGCCCTTCGCGGATCGGCTCGAAGTCGCGGAGCGTGCGGCTGGCGGTGTCGAAGATTCGGAACGTCACGCGGGCCAGTCTAGCGGGCCGGCCGACATGCCCCGGCACGACCGCGCGGGGTGCGCGGGGTCGCATGGTTCCGGCACGCGCGGGGTGCGCGGGGTTGCGCCGCGGAGCCCGGGCCGGCGGACCACCGGCGCCCGCATGGCGACGCCGGGGCGCTACGCGTCCAGGTCGACGGCCCCGGCAGGGGCCTTCGCGGCCGCGGCATCGGCGCCCTCGCCCCCCTCGCCGGAGGCGGCACGGTGGCGCTCGATGGTGGCCTCGATGCGATCGAAGGTGACGGAGACCTTCTCGTCGTCGACGCCCTCGGCCAGCGCGAGCTCACCGACGAGAACCTGCCGGGCCTTCGACAGCATGCGCTTCTCGCCGGCGGACAGGCCACGGTCCTGGTCGCGGCGCCACAGGTCGCGGACGACCTCGGCGACCTTGTTGATGTCGCCGGAGCCCAGCCGCTCCTGGTTGGCCTTGTAGCGGCGGGACCAGTTGCCCGCCTCCTCCACATCGGTCTCACGCAGGACGGAGAAGACCTTCAGCAGCCCCTCTTCGCCGACGACGTCGCGGACACCGACCAGCTCCGCGTTCTTCGCGGGCACCTGGATGCTCAGGTCGGACTGCAGGATCTGGAGGACCAGGTAGGTCATCGTCTCGCCGAACATCTCGCGCTCGACGATGTCCTCGATCTTCGCGGCCCCGTGATGCGGGTAGACGACGGTGTCACCGACGGCGAATTCCATGTGCTCTCCACTCCCCTTTCAGCGGCCCCCAATCCTAACACGGGCACCTTGCCTCCCCCCGTGCGGCAGGCGGTAGTATGAGAAGAGCCTGTGAACCCACTAAGGTGTCGTTCCATAGAAGCCCCATCCTCAACCCCCGCATGGAGGACGTTCATCATGACCCTCTCCTCGGCCATCCGCCGCGGCGCCCTCGCCGCCGCCGCGGCCGGCGCCGCCGTCGCGCTGACCGCCTGCTCCGCCGGACAGCTGTCCCAGACCTCCGATCAGGTCGCCGCCGTCGACGGCGCCCGCAACAGCAGCACCGCCGTCCCGGGCGGCGTCGCGGTGCGTGACTCGCAGGTCATCTTCGACGACTCCGAGGCCAACGCCGGCGCCGCGGTGAAGTTCACCGCCGTCAACCAGGAGCGCTCGGGCGAGGTCTTCACCGTCGACACGGTGTCCGTCGAGGGCGCCGGCGACGTCACCTTCACCAAGGTCGCCGCCACCGACTCCTACGAGGCCGCCGTCAAGGACGGGGCCGAGAGCCTGGTCATCCCGCGCAACTGCTCCGTCGTCGTCGACTCCCAGCGCTCCATCGAGACCATGGTCCCGAAGGCCGACGAAAACCCGGCCTGCATCGCGTGGTTCGCCTCCGACATCCCGGCCGAGACCATCGTCGGCGCCGACGGCAATGCCGCCGCGCTGAACCGCAACATCACGTACCGGGTCACCTCCTCCGAGGGCGGCCGCGAGGAGATCGTCCTGCACTCCCCGGTCTCCGCGTTCATCCCGCAGTCGGGCCTGACCGACCGCACCAACGAGGGCGAGAAGACCGCTGGCCTGGCGCACGTCCCGACCGAGCCCGCGTCCCCGATCGCCGAGACCGTGGGCGAGGCCGGCAAGGCCCTCGAGGGCGTCCCATCCGACGAGACCAAGGGCCTCCGCACCGGCTACTCGCTGAACAACTAGTTCCCCGAGGGGCGGCAGCATGGCCAAGGGGCCGTCGTACCGGTGCACCTCCTGCGGGCACCGCGTGTCGAAGTGGGTCGGCCGCTGCCCCTCCTGCGGGGAATGGGGGACCATGGAGGAGGTCGCCGTCGACATGACGGCCTCCCCCCGGGGCTCCGGACCGTCCACGTCGTCCGGCGTGGGCGGTTTCGTCGTGTCCGCGACCCGTCCGGCACGGGCGGCGAAGCCCATCACCGGCATCGCGGAGGGATCCGCGACGGCCGTGCCCACGGGCATCGGCGAACTGGACCGCGTGCTCGGCCGCGGCGTCGTGCCGGGCTCCGTCCTGCTGCTGGCGGGCGAACCGGGCGTCGGCAAGTCCACTCTCCTGTTGGAGGTCGCCTACCGCTGGGCGACAAAGGGCGTCTCCCCCGCCCTGTACGTCACCGGCGAGGAGTCGCCGGGGCAGGTCCGGCTGCGGGCCGGGCGCACGGGGGCGCTCGACGACAACCTGCTGCTGGCCGCCGAGGGCGACGTCGGCGCGGTCCTGGGGCTCGCGGAGGAGACGCGCCCCGGGCTGCTCATCGTCGACTCGGTGCAGACCATGCAGGCCGCCGGCGTCGACGGCACCCGCGGCGGTGTCGCGCAGGCGCGCGCCGTCACCGCCGCGCTGACGTCGCTGGCGAAGAACACGGGCATCGCCGTCCTCCTGGTCGGCCACGTGACGAAGGACGGCACGGTCGCCGGCCCCCGCGTCATGGAGCACCTCGTCGACGCGGTCCTGTCCTTCGAGGGCGACCGCCACACGGGTCTGCGCTTCCTGCGCGGCCTGAAGAACCGCTTCGGGGCAACCGACGAGGTCGGCTGCTTCGAGCAGACCTCCGACGGCATCCGGGAGGTGCCGGATCCGACGGGTCTGTTCCTCCATCACCGCGAGCCGGCGCCGGGTACCGCCATCACCGTCGCGGTCGACGGCCGCCGCCCGCTGCTGGCGGAGGTCCAGGGCCTCGTCGTCCCCGGCGAGGGCGGCGGCTCCCCGCGACGCACGGTGACGGGCCTGGACCCGCGGCGGGTGCCGATGATCGCCGCCATCCTCCAGCAGCACGGCGGCGCCTCGCAGCTGTCGCGCCTGGAGCTCTATGCCGCGACCGTCGGAGGCATGACGCTGCACGAACCGGCCGCGGACCTCGCGGTCGCCGTCGCCCTGTCGTCGTCGATGACGGGCCGCGTCGTCCGGAAGGACCTCATCGTCCTCGGCGAGCTGGGACTCGCCGGCGAGGTCCGCCGCGTCCCCGACGCCGCCCGCCGTCTGAAGGAGGCCGCCCGCATGGGCTTCACCCGCGCCGTCGTCCCGCCCGGCACCGCCCGCGTCGCCGGCATCCGCGCCGTCGAGGCCCCCACCGTCGCCGCGGCCCTCGACGCGGCGCTCGGGGGAGGCTCCGCCAAGCCCACCGGCTCCGGCAGGGCGCCCCGGGAGACCGGGGGTGCCTCGTGACCCCGCGCCACGGCATCGACCCGGAGCTGCTGCGACGACTGGCCCCGGGCACGGGCATCCGCGATGCCCTGGACCGCATCCGCCGCGGCCGCACGGGCGCGCTCATCGTGCTGGGCCACGGCGAGGCGGTGCGGGCGCTGTGCGACGGCGGATTCGTCATCGACGCCGCCTTCACGCCGACCCGGCTGCGGGAGCTGTGCAAGATGGACGGCGCCGTCGTCCTGTCCGCCGACGGCGCCCGCATACACCGCGCGAACGTCCATCTGACCCCGGACCGCTCCGTGCCCACCGAGGAGTCCGGCACCCGGCACCGCAGCGCCGAGCGCACGTCCGCGCAGGCGGGGGTGCCGGTCATCGCGGTGAGCCAGTCGATGGACATCGTGACGGTCTACGACGGCGGCGCCCGCCACGTCCTCACCGACTCCGCGGAGATCCTCGCCCGCGCGAACCAGGCGCTGGCGACCATCGGTCGCTACCGCGCCCGGCTGGATGAGGAGGAGGGCCGGCTCTTCGCCGCCGAGCTCCACGGCTTCGCCTCCGCGGGCGCGGCGGCGGGCGTGCTGCGCTTGGCGGAGCTGCTGCGCCGCACGGGCGACGGCGTCGCCCGCGACGTCGTCGAGCTGGGCGACGACGGCCACGCGCTGGGCATGCAGCTGGACGAGCTGCTCGCCGACGTCGGCCGAGCCCGCCGACTGCTGCTGCGCGACTACCTGGTCAGCGCCACGGGCGCGCCGACCGCCGACGAGATCGCGGAGGCCTCCGCGCTGCTCGCCGCGCTTGACGACGGCGACCTGGTCGGCGCCCCGGCGATCTCCCGCGTGCTCGGCTTCCCCGGCAACCCGGAGAGCCTGGACGAGCAGGTCGACCCGCGCGGCTACCGGGCGCTCGCCCGGGTTCCGCGGATGCCGGAGCCGCTCATGGACCGGATCGTCGACCGCTTCGTCACCCTGCCCGCGCTGCTCGACGCCGGCCGGGCGGAACTGGCGGAGGTGCCGGGCCTCGGCCCCATGTGGGCCGGGCACATCCGGCAGGGGCTGGACCGGCTCGCCCACCGCGCGGGCTGATCGCACAGCCAGCCGGGCCGTGCGCGGCGGCTACATCAGGTTGAACGTGGCTGCCTCGGAGTTGCGGTCGCCCAGCAGGCCGTAGACCAGGTACGGGCCGCGCTCGGCGGGCACGCGCTCGGCATCGGAGCACTTCCCCGGCGCGGAGGTGCGCAGGCCCCACGTGGACTCGTACACGACCTCCTCGTGCGGGCGGATGGTCTCGCGGCCCGTCCCCTCGGAGTCGTGGCAGTCGACGTCGGACCACACGCGCCGGTAGTCGGCCATCGTGTACGTCTCGAACCGCACCTTCTGCTGGTCGAGATCGATGACGCAGTCCGCGTTCGTCGGGTTGTACAGGATGAGGCTGAACGTCGGCTGCGCGTCTCCGCGGTAGCTCGGCTGGTCCGACTGCACCGTCAGCGTCAGGTCGGCGACGTCGCAGGTGTCCTTGTCGATTGTCTCCGGCGGCGCCGACGGCTCCAGGTACGGCGCGGTCTCCGACGAGGATGTGGAGGCCGACGCCGATGCCGATTCGGACGTGGAGGCCCCCGGCGCGGCGGTCACGGATTCGCCGTCCGGACGTTCCTCGGTGATGGTCTCCGACGGCGACGACGAGCCCGCGGCGGTGTCCGCACCGCCGTCGTCGCCGCCGAGCGCCCAGCGCACGACCAGGACCACGGCCGCGACGAGCACGACCAGGACTACCAGCGCTGCGACGCGGCGGCGCCTGTAGATGTATGCGGGCAGCTCGCGCTGCCCCTCGTTTCGCCG
>JAEWGK010000181.1 GCA_023388385.1 Actinomycetes bacterium
ACGGTCGTGTTCACCTACATGCTCATGCGCCAGCGGAAGGCGGAGGGCTGATGACCGAGACGACCCGCACCACCACGACAACCGCCGCCACCGCCACGGTGGCCGACCCCCGCGGCCGCCACGCCGGCCCGCTGCCGACGGCGAAGAAGAAGGCCCGCTACACGCTGCTCCTCTCGGTCATGCTCGTGCTGGCCGTGGGCTTCAGCCTCCTGTATCTCGGCTGGGGCAATGCGATGCCGTTCGGCAGCGCCGGTTGGCGGCGCATCGCGCAGATGCGCGCCGAGGCGCTCGTCGTCATCGTCGTCGTCGCGTTCGCGCAGGCCACGGCCACCGTCGCGTTCCAGACTGTGACGTACAACCGCATCCTCACCCCGTCGATCATGGGGTTCGAGGCGCTGTACCGGCTCATCCAGACCGCGGCGATGTTCTTCCTGGGCGTCGCGGGGCTCATGGCCCTCGAGGGCGTCGGGGGCTTCCTGCTCCAGGTCGTGCTCATGGTCGTGCTGTCGGCGATCCTCTACGGCTGGCTGCTGCTGGGCCAGCGTGGCAACCTGCAGATCATGCTGCTCGTCGGCATCGTGCTGGGCGCCGGCATGGGCGCCATCGCGACGTTCCTTCAGCGGCTCATGACCCCGGGCGAGTTCGACATCCTGCAGGCGCGCCTCATCGGCAGCATCGCCAACGCGGACACGGACTACCTCATGGTCTGCATCCCGCTGGTCGCCGTCTCGGGCGGCATCCTGTGGCTGCGCTCGGGCAAGCTCAACGTCCTCGGCCTCGGCCGGGACACGGCGACGAACCTGGGCCAGAACCACCGGAGCGAGACCATCGCGGTACTCATGCTCGTGGCGGTGCTCATGGCGTGCTCGACCGCGCTCGTCGGCCCGATGACGTTCCTGGGCTTCCTCGTGGCGATGATCGGCTACCAGCTCGCCGACACGTACGACCACCGGCTCGTGTTCCCCATGGCCTTCCTCACCGGCGTCACTTTCCTGGCCGGCTCGTACTTCGTCCTCAAGAACATCTTCTACGCGGAGGGCAGCGTCGGCATCATCATCGAGGTCGTCGGCGGCCTGTTCTTCCTGACCTACATCATGCGAAAGGGACGCCTGTGATCACGCTCGACACGGTCGCCAAGCAGTACACCGACTCCGTCCGCATCGGGCCGGTCGACCTGGAGATCCCGTCCGGTGGCATCACCGCGCTCGTGGGCCCGAACGGCGCGGGCAAGTCGACCATCCTCACGATGATCGGCCGCCTGCTCAAACTCGACGAGGGCGCCATCGAGATCGGCGGTTACGACGTCTCCTCGACCAAGTCGAAGGACCTGGCGAAGATTGTGTCGATTCTCCGCCAGGAGAACCACTTCGTCACCCGCCTGACGGTCCGCCAGCTGGTCGGCTTCGGCCGCTACCCGTACTCCCACGGTCGGCTGACGAGGGAGGACGAGGAAATCATCAGCACCTACATCGACTTCCTGGGGCTGAAGGAGCTCGAGAGCCGTTACCTCGACGAGCTGTCCGGCGGCCAGCGCCAGCGCGCCTACGTCGCGATGGTCCTGGCGCAGGAGACCGACTACGTGCTGCTCGACGAGCCGCTCAACAACCTGGACATGCAGCACTCGGTGCAGATGATGCACCACCTGCGCAACGCCGCCCTGGAGTTCGGCCGCACCATCGTCATCGTCATCCACGACATCAACTTCGCCGCCCACTACGCGGATCACATCTGCTGCACGAAGAATGGCGAGGTCGTCGCCTTCGGCACCGCCGACGAGATCATGGACGCCGACCTGCTCACCCAGGTGTTCAACACGCCCATCGAGGTCGTCGACGGGCCGCACGGCAGCCCGTTGGCCGTCTACTACTGAGCCACGGCCCGGGCGTCGTCACGCGTGACGACGCCCGCCGCGCCGCACGTGCGCGGCGGGCCGGCGTGACGGGCGGGCGGGGAGGGGGATCAGCGGCCGAGCACGGCGACACCCTCGGGCGGCAGGCCCGCGACGTTGGCGAGCACGTGGGCGAACGCCTCGACGTGGGAGGAGAGATCGGGGCCCGCCGCGGTCCACGAGGCACGCAGCTCCAACTGGAACGCCTGGCCGGGCCCGCCGATGTCGCCGTAGCGGACGGAGTTCGTCGTGGTGACCGTGCCGCCGAGGTCGACGTGCTCGACGCCGGAGTCGTCGAGGCCCTCCGTCAGCCATTCCCACGCCACGCGCGGCAGGAGCGGGTCCTCGGCAACCGCGGCGTCCATGTCGGCCTGGATGTAGGCGACCAGGCGCATCTGTCCGGCCCAGTTCTCGCCCGATCCCGGGTCGTGCAGCAGGATGAGGCGCCCGAACGCGTCGCCCTCCGACGTCTCGGGAATCGGCGCGTCCTCGTCGTGGAGGACCTCCAGCCCGACGGCGTGGGAGAACGGCGCGAGCTTCCGGGGCGCCCGGATCTCGGCCAGCGACAACTCCGCGCGCAGCTTCGCGGCGTGCATGGACGCCACGGCGTCGCGGAAGATCTGGGGTGCGGTGTCGGTCGCTGTCACACGCCGAAACATAGGGCAACGGTCCGCAAACGGGGGGAAGGCGCGCCGGGGTCGGGGGCTCGGGCATGATGGACGGCATGACCAACCGCCGCAGCCTGATCGACGCCCCGCTCCTCGACGCCGCCGCAGGGCGGACGCCCTCCCGGCGGCCCGTCTGGTTCATGCGTCAGGCGGGCCGTTCGCTTCCGGAGTACCGCGCCATCCGCGCCGACGTCGGCATGCTGGAGTCCTGCTTCCGCCCGGACCTGCTGGCGGAGATCACGCTGCAGCCGGTGCGCCGCCACGACGTCGACGCCGCGATCCTGTTCAGCGACATCGTCGTACCGCTCAAGGCCGCGGGCGTCGACCTGACCATCGTCGCCGGGCGCGGCCCTGTGGTCGCCGAGCCCATCCGCACCGCCGCCGACGTCGACCGACTGCCGGAGCTCGATCCGGAGGCGCTGGCCCCGGTCGCCGAGGGCATCGCGGCGATTCTGGACGAGCTGGACGGCTCCCAGGCTCTCATCGGCTTCGCGGGAGCGCCGTTCACCCTGGCGTCATACCTGGTGGAGGGCGGGCCGTCCCGCAACCACGAGCGCACGAAGTCCCTCATGCACGCGGAGCCGGAGCTGTGGGATCGCCTCATGCGCCGCATCACCCCGCTGGTCACCGGCTTTCTGCGGATGCAGATCGACGCCGGCGTCGACGCGCTGCAGCTGTTCGACTCCTGGGCCGGCTTCCTCACCGAGCGCGACTACCGCGAGCACGTCCTGCCGCACTCCGCGGCGATTCTGGAGTCCGTCGCGGACGCCGGCGTGCCGCGCATCCACTTCGGAGTGGGCACCGGCGAGCTGCTCGGCGCGATGGCGGAGGCCGGGCCTGAGGTCGTCGGCGTCGACTGGCGCGTCCCGCTGGACTCCGCCGCCCGACGCATCCGCGCCGCCGCCGGTCCGCACGCCCTGCAGGGCAACCTGGACCCCGCGATGCTCTTCGCCGGTGACGACGTCGTGCGCCGCGAGGTCGACCGCATCGCGGCCGAGGCCGATCGCGCGATCGCCGCCGGCGACGCGACGGGCCACATCTTCAACCTCGGCCACGGCGTGCTGCCGACGACCGACGCCGACGCGATCACGCGTACCGTCGGGTACGTGCACTCGCTGCCCGCCGCCGGCGCCTGACCCGGGCCGCCGCCGGGCGCGCGGAACGAACGAAAGGACCGGTTCCCACCGTGACCCGACCGACCACCGTCGCCATCCTCGGCGCGGGCCTCAGCGGACTCGTCGCCGCCCACCGCCTGCGCCGCCGACTGGGCTCCCACGCCCGCATCGTCATCGCCGATCCCGCCGACCGCCCGGGCGGGAAGCTGCGCACCGCCGACCTCGGCGGCCCCGTCGACGTCGGCGCCGAGGCGTGGATCGGCGCCCGCCCCGAGGCCGCGGAGCTCATCGAGGATCTCGGCCTCGCCGATCGCGTCGTCGGACCGTCGGGGATGAGCTCGCTCATCTACTCCGGCGGCCTGCGCCCGATGCCGAAGGCGACTCTCATGGGCGTGCCCGGTTCCGCCGACGCGCTGGGGGATCTGGTCTCGGAGGCGACCCGCGCCCGCATCGCCGCCGAAGGCGACCCGGAGGCGACGGCCCCCATCCACTGGGTGCCGGGCGACGACGTCAACCTGGGCCAGCTCGTCGCGGCGCGCATGGGCCAGGAGGTCGTCGACCACGTCGTGAGCCCCCTGCTGGGCGGCGTGTACTCGACCCTCGCCGATGACCTGGGCCTGCGTGCCACCATCCCGCAGCTGGCGGAGGAGCTCGACGCGATGGTCGTCGAGGGCGCCCCCGCGTCGCTCACCGCCGCCGTCACGCGGGTCCTGGATCGCCGCCGCGCGGCGATGGCGGAGGCCCGCCGGGCGCGCGAGGCCGCGGCCGCCGAAGGGGCGTGCTCCGGCTCCGGGGGCTCCGGCAGCGAGGGCGGCGGACCTCGCTTCGCCGGCATCTTCCGCGCCCTCGACGGAGGCTTCGCCGTGCTCGTCGACGCCCTGCTGGAGCAGTCCGGCGCCGAGCTCCGGCTGGGGACCAGGACGGGCACGATCGAAGAACGGGACGGCGCACTGCACGTTCCCGGCGTGGGGGAGGCCGACGGCGTCGTCGTCGCGGCCCCGGCCCCGGAGACGTCGCGCCTGCTCGCCTCCGTCGCGCCGGATCCCGCCGAGATCATCGGCGGCGTGGATCTCGCGTCGTCGGTGGTCGTTGCGCTGCGGCTCGATGAGGCCGAGGGGCTGCCGGAGAACTCCGGCATCCTCGTCGCCGCCGACGCGGGCCTCGACGCCAAGGCGTTCACGTTCAGCTCGCGGAAGTGGCCGCACTACGCCGAGCGCGGCGGCGCGCTGGTCCGCGCGTCCTTCGGCCGCTTCGGGGACGAGTCGCTCGTGGATCTCCCCGACGACGAGCTGGTGCGCCGCGCCGTCCGCGATCTGGAGGCCGCCACCGGATTCTCCGCGGAGCCCGTCGACTCGCTCGTGCAGCGCTGGCGCGGCGGGATCCCCCGCTACGGCGTGGGCCACACCGAGCTCATGTCCGTCGCCGACGCGATGCTGGAGGAGACGACGGGCCGCGGCGTCGTCGCCTGCGGTGCGTGGCACCACGGGCCGGGCATCCCGGCCTGCATCGGCGACGCCCGCGCGGCCGCCGACCGCCTCGCCGCGGCGCTGTAGGACACCGCGGCAAGCCACCCCGAACGCGGGTTAGGGTAACCTTTTGACATACACATCCGACGAGTCTGGAGGACGCAGCCGATCATGGCCAAGCTCGACTTCGAGAAGCTCAACAGCACCATCCGCTACCTCATGTTCACCGCGTACAAGGTGCAGCCGGGCGCGCTCGGCGAGGACCGCGCCGCGGTGACGGAGGAGGCCCGGGCCTTCCTGGCGTCCTACGACGACGCGGATCTGGAAATCCGCGGCATCTACGACGTCGCCGGCCTGCGCGCCGAGGCGGACTTCATGACCTGGGTGCACGCCGAGCGCATCGAGGACATCCAGGAGTTCTACAAGCGCTTCCAGCGTGAGACGGCCCTCGGCCGCGCCTCCACCCCGACCTGGTCCAACGCCGCGCTGCACCGCCCGGCGGAGTTCAACAAGTCCCACCTGCCCAGCTTCATCATGGGCGAGGACCCGGGCCGCTACATCGCGGTCTACCCGTTCGTCCGCTCCTACGACTGGTACATCATGGACGCCAAGGAGCGCCGCCGCATCCTCGCGGAGCACGGCATGGCCGGCCGCGACTACCCGGACGTCCGCGCCAACACGGTGCCGTCGTTCGCCCTCGGCGACTACGAGTGGATCCTCGCCTTCGAGGGCCCGGAGCTCGACCGCATCGTCGACCTCATGTGGAAGATGCGCTACACCGAGGCCCGCCTGCACGTCCGCGAGGAGGTCCCGTTCCACACGGGCCGCCGCGTTGACGACATCGCGGAGATCACCGAGACCCTGCCCTGATCCGGGCATGCCGGCGGCCGGGCCGGGGGCATCGCCCCGCTCCGGCCGGA
>JAEWGK010000193.1 GCA_023388385.1 Actinomycetes bacterium
CCATCGCCGCGGACACCGCCCGCAGGCCCCAGCCGTCGCGCCAGGAGTTGGCGGTGGCGCGGGCGGCCCCCGGGCCGGCGTCGTCGAGCGTGCTGCCGACCGCGCCGGCGTCGGCACGATCCGTCCCGTCCGTCATGGTCAGGGGGCTCCTCCCGTTGCTCGGCTGCCGTTGGTGCCCCCATTGTGCCCCAACTAGAATGATCGGCCGGTCCCGGCCCCGGCCGGGGGAACCGGCGCAGCGTCCGCCCCGGCGCGCTCCACCCGGAGGTGATTCCGCCCATGAACTGGGCCAACCTGTTCACGATGCTCGGCTTCCACGTGGTGGGCATGTCCAGCCCCGGCCCGGACATCTTCCTGGTGCTGCGCACCGCCACGCGCTCGCGCCGCCATGCGCTGGCGGCCGTCGCCGGCATCGTGACGGGCTCGACGCTGTGGGTGACGCTCACCGTCCTCGGCGTCGCCGCGGTGATGTCCGCCAACCCGGCGATCATGGCGGCGATCCAGCTGCTCGGCGGCCTGTACCTGGGGTGGATGGCGTGGTCGATGCTCTCCGGCGGCCTCCGCGGGGTGCGTGAGCTGCGGGCGGGGGCGGCGCCCCCGCCGGTGGAGGTCGCGCTGGGGTCCGTCGCCGGGGCGTTCCGCACGGGTCTGCTGACGAACCTGTCGAACCCGAAGATCGTCCTCTTCTTCACCGCCGTGCTCAGCCAGTTCATGCCGGTCGGCGCGTCGTGGTGGGTGCAGCTGGTCCACATCCTGGCGCTGCAGATCTCGGCGGCGCTGTGGTTCGGCCTCATCGCCGTCGTCGTCTCCACGGAGCGGATGACCCGCCGGATGCTCGCCGCGGGACCGTGGATCGACGTCGTCGCCGGCGTGCTGTTCGCCGTTCTCGCCGCCGTCATGCTGTGGGAGGCGGCGACGGCGCTGCCGGGGTAGCGGCGGGCCGCAGCCCCCGCCGCGCGGCGCGCGTCCGTCCGGGTAAACTTTTTCACCGTGATTGATCTGAAGTTCCTCCGCGACAATCCGGACGTCGTGCGCGAATCGCAGCGCACCCGAGGCGAGGACCCGGGGCTTGTCGACGAGCTGCTGGCCGCCGATGAGCGCCGCCGCTCCGCCATCGGCGAGGCCGATGCGCTGCGGGCCGAGCAGAAGGGCTTCGGCAAGAAGATCGGCCAGGCGTCGAAGGAGGAGCGCCCGGCGCTCCTGGAGCAGGCGAAGGGCCTGTCGGACCGGGTCAAGGCCGCCGAGGCCGCGCAGCGCGACGCGGAGGCCCAGGTCGAGGACCTGCAGATGCGCCTGGGCAACGTCGTCGAGGGCGCCCCCGCCGGCGGCGAGGACGACTTCGTCGTGCTGGAGCACGTCGGCGAGATCCCGGAGTTCGACTTCGAGCCGAAGGACCACCTGGAGCTCGGCCAGACCCTGGGCCTCATCGACATGGAGCGCGGCGCGAAGATCTCCGGCGCCCGCTTCTACTTCCTCACCGGCTACGGCGCGATGCTGCAGCTCGGCCTGCTGCAGCTGGCCGCGCAGAAGGCGACGGCCGCGGGCTTCCAGCTGATGATCCCGCCGGTGCTGGTCCGCCCCGAGACGATGCGCGGCACCGGCTTCCTGGGCCAGCACGCCGACGAGATCTACTACCTGCAGGAGGACGACCTGTACCTGGTCGGCACCTCCGAGGTCGCGCTCGCCGGCTACCACTCCGACGAGATCATCGACCTGTCCGGCGGGCCGCGGCGCTATGCCGGCTGGTCCTCCTGCTTCCGCCGCGAGGCGGGTTCCCACGGCAAGGACACCCGCGGCATCCTGCGCGTCCACCAGTTCGACAAGCTGGAGATGTTCTCCTACTGCCGCCCGGAGGACGCGGCGGCCGAGCATCGGCGGCTGCTGGACATGGAGCGCGAGATGCTCGCGGCCGTCGAGGTGCCGTACCGCATCATCGACGTCGCCGGCGGCGACCTCGGCTCCTCGGCCGCCCGCAAATTCGACACCGAGGCGTGGGTGCCCACCCAGGGCACCTACCGCGAGCTCACCTCCACCTCGAACTGCACGACGTTCCAGGCCCGCCGCCTGCGCACCCGATACCGCGACGAGGAGGGCACGTCGCGCTACTGCGCCACCCTCAACGGCACGCTGGCGACGACCCGCTGGCTGGTCGCCATCCTGGAGAACAACCAGCGTGCCGACGGCTCCGTCGTCGTCCCGGAGGCGCTGCAGCCGTTCGTCGGCCGCGACGTCCTGGAGCCGCAGGGCTAGGCGCCGCACCGGTCCCGAACCCGGGGCCGGACCGCCACCCGACCATCAACCCCACGCAGCGACGGTGCTGCCACGACGTAAGGAGACCCGACATGGCGCATGCCGGCGACGGATGGAAGATGCTCTACGGGTTCCGCGTGCCCGCCGGGTTCCGCGAGCCCGCGAAGACCGATGAGGCGAAGGAGTGGTTCTACGGCGGCACAATCCTCCGCGTCGCCCGCGCGTACATGCGCTTCCAGGGCCTGGACATCACCGTCGAGGGCGCGGAGAACATGCCCGTCGACGGCGGCGCGATGGTCGCCGTCAACCACACCGGCTACTTCGACTTCGTCTACGGCGGCATCCCGGCCTACCTCAACGGCCGCCGCCTGGTGCGCTTCATGGCGAAGAAGGAGATCTTCGACCACCCGGTCGCCGGCCCGCTCATGCGGAAGATGAAGCACATTCCCGTCGACCGCTCCGCCGGCCGCGGCGCCTACGACGAGGCGGTGCGCCGCCTGCGCGAGGGCGCGCTCATCGGCATCTTCCCGGAGGCCACCATCTCCCGGTCCTTCGAGGTGAAGGAGCTGAAGACCGGCGCGGTCCGCATGGCCCGCGAGGCCGGCGTGCCGGTCATCCCGGTGACCATCTTCGGATCCCAGCGCGTGTGGACGAAGGGCAGGAAGAAGAACCTCGGCCGCGTGAAGGCGCCCATCTGGCTGCGTGTCGGCGAGCCGTACGTCCCGGGTGAGGACGCCGTCGCCGCGACGCAGGAGCTGCACGACCTGATGTCGGACCAGCTCGACGGCGTGAAGGCCGACTACCTGGAGCGCTACGGCGCCGAAGACGGCGCCTGGTGGATGCCCGCCGACCTGGGCGGCTCCGCGCCGTCGCTGGACGTGGCGAACGAGATGGACGCCCGGGACAAGGCGGCGCGCGAGGCGCGCCGCGCCGCCCGCGGCGGCGAAGGGGGAGCGGGCGAGGGTGCATGACGCCGGTCCCCTGCTCGTCGCCAGCGACATCGACGGCACCCTGCTGGACTCCCGCGACCGGGTGCGGCCGCGCGTGTGCGCCGCCATCGGCCGGATGATCCGCGTCGGGGTGCCGCTGGTGCTGGCGACGGGCCGGCCCGCGCGCTGGATGACGCCCGTGCTCGATCAGCTGCCGGTGCGCCCCATGTGCGTGTGCGCCAACGGCGCCGTGACGTGGGACTCCTACCGCGACGTCATCACCGGCTTCCGCGGGCTGGAGCCGGAGGCGCAGCGGACGGCGGTGGATCTGGCGCGGGAGGCGCTGGCGGGCCGCGGGGGCGTCGGCGTCGCCGCGGAGCGGCCGGGGCGGACCTCCGTCGACCCGCCGGAGGAGCTGTTCGTCGTCTCCCGCGACTACGACCACGCGTGGGATCCGCTGGGCCATGACCTCGTCGACGAGGACGAGGTGATGTCCGCGCCGGCGACGAAGCTGCTGCTGCGCAACGCGGAGATGACCTCCGCGGAGATGCTGGCGGCCGTCGCCCCGGCCATCCCGCCGGAGCTCGCCCACGTCACCTACTCCGTCCCGGAGGGGCTGCTGGAGCTGTCCGCCCCGGGCGTCACCAAGCGCCGTGGTCTGGAGGAGATGGCGGAGCTCATCGGCGCCGACGCCTCCCGGGTTGTCTGCTTCGGCGACATGCCGAACGACGTGGAGATGCTCCGCTGGGCGGGCCTGGGCGTGGCGATGGGCAACGCCCGCCCGGAGGTGAAGGCCGCCGCCGACGAGGTGACGGCCACCAACGACGACGACGGCGTGGCCGTCGTCCTCGAGCGCTGGTTCTAGGCGCGGGGCGGAGCGCCCGAGCGGGCGCCCCGCCGGGAGGCTAGTTCGCGTGGACCTCGACGTTGCCGCGGCGGTCCTCGGTCATCGAGCCGTTGCGGAAGTCCGCGCGCCAGCCGTCGCCGTCCGGGGTCTGGATGGCGGCGGGCTCGCCGGGGGCGCCGATCTCGAAGCCCTCCTCGGCCCACTTGTTGGCGATGGCGCCCCAGATGGCGCCGATGATCTCCTCCTCGGTGGAGGTCATGATGCCGTTGTCGAAGGCGACGTAGCGCACCGGGCGGGCGACACCGTCCGGGCCGGGGACGCTGGCGCCGACCTGCACCGGGGTGCGGGCCTCGCCGAGGACCTCGCCGTGCTGCGCGACGATGTCGCGCCATGCCGCGGCGAACGCGTTGTCGTCGTCGCGGCCGAGCACGTGACCCGGGCCGGCGGGGATGTCCCTGATGGACGGCGCCGCGTCGCGGACCGGGGTGATGACGCCCAGGACGTCCTCGGCGGAGCCGCCGAGCGCCGGGGAGCCGAGCACGCCGAGCGCGGCGGCCAGGATGGACCGGTTGCCGGCGTGGGCGTAGGTGCCGGACAGCGGGGTCGTCGCGGCGGTGCGCTCGACCGGGGTGCCGCCCTCGGGGGCCTTCGGCGCGTCGCCGGAGGCGCCGTCCCTCGCGTCCGTGGAATTCGCGCCGTCCTTCGCGTCCGCCGGGGAGGCGCCGTCGCCGGACCGACCCGGCTGCCCCGACTCGCCGGACTGCAGGTCCTCGGCGAGCTGCCGGGCCTTCTCCTCGTCCAGGACGACGTTGCCGTCGGCGTCCGTCGTCAGCGGCAGAGACCCCGGCAGCGGCAGGGAGCCGATGTCGGTCGGGTTGTCGCCGATCTCCAGGCCGGAGTCGCCCTCCGGGCTGTTGTTGACGATCGTGCCGCCCTTGACCTCTTCGTACTTCCGCTTGACCAGCAGGCGAATGCGCTCCATCTGCGCGTAGCCGGCATCGCCGGGGCACGTGGTGGTGCCGACATCGCGGTGGGCGAAGACGGCCGGCAGGGACACGGTGGTGCCGCGGGAGAACTTCGAGGAGCTGCCGGAGGAGGTCAGCTTGATCGAGCCGGTCGGGTCGGCGTCGGCGACGGCCATGCGCCAGCCGAGCATGTTGGCGACGGACTTGATGGACGCCTCGGTGGGGTTGATGGACGTGTAGTTGCCCATGATCGAAATGCCCCAGGTGTCCGTGTTGAAGCCGCCGGCGTGGGCGCCCTGGACGTTCTTGTCCAGGCCGCCGGCGCGGCCCTCGTAGATGTTGCCGAACTTGTCGACGAGTGCGTTGTAGCCGACGTCACCCCAGCCGCGGGTGACGGCGTGGTAGTGGTAGATGCCCCGCACGATGCCGGCGGCCTGGGCCTCCGTGTAGTTGTTGGAGCCCGCGGTGTGGTGGACGGTGGTGCCCAGCACCTTGTCGTTGTAGTGCGGGCCGCCGCTGCGCAGGGACTCGTCGGCGCCCCAGCCGCGGCGCGTGATGACGCGCGGCATGCCGGTGAGGTTGGTGGCGTCGACGATGGGGTCGATGCCCTCCGCCGTGCGGCCGTCGATGAACACGGCCATCGCCTGGTTGAACGGGTGCTCGTCGGAGATCGGCTCGATGTCCGCCCACGACACGGCGCCGGTGGAGCCGGGCAGCGGGGTGACGGCGGCCGGGGCCTCCCGGGTGTCGCCGGAGGAGCCGAGGGACGGCGCGGCGCCGGAGGCCTCGGAGGAGCCGGACTCCAGCTCCTTCGCGATCTCCTCGACGTCGCCGAAGATGTTGAGGCCGGTGACGCAGACCTGCACGGCCTTCGTCGGCTCGAGGTAGATGAGCTCGGTGCCGGACAGTCCGTTGCCCTCGCCCTCCTCCGCGTCGGAGTTGTCGGTCTCCGCGTGGTACCACTCGGACCAGCTGCCGTCGGGGCGCTGCGCGCGGAAGTAGGCGGTGACGTCGGCGAAGCCGGGCCAGGTCAGCGCGAACATGGAGAACTCGCTCTCCTGGCGCAGCTCCTTGACCAGGCCGCGCTGCGGGTTGGTCGCGGAGGACAGCTCGGCCATCGCGATGGCGGCATCGTCGACCGCGACCGTGGCGCCCTTGATGAGCGGCAGCTTCTCGACGATCGGGCGCAGCGGGCCGCCCGGGCTGTCGTCGACGAGGCGGTAGGCGGCACCGCCGCCGAGCGCGACCAGCGGGGCCGCGGCCACGGCGGCGGCGGAGCCCATGAGGAAGCTGCGGCGGTTGAACGAGGTGCCGTTGATGCGGCGTCGTGTCGTGGCCAAGGTTCATCTCCCGGGGAGTTCGTCGGTCAGGTCGGTCGGAACGGTCGGCGCGATCCTCCCCACCCGGCTCCGCCCCTGGTCAGGGGGCTGTGGCGCCGTCCACAGGACTGGAATGGTTCTGGCGTCAAAGGGTGTGAAAGATGGTGCCAATGGTAAACCAGGTGCCAATGGTACCACTGGGGGCGGATTAGTCCACCGGAGCGAACGCGCGCGCCGGGCGCGGCGTCACCGACCCGGTCCCGCGCCGGGCTACCGTGACGGGCGTGAACGACGCGACCAACGCCACCCCGACCACGGCCGCCGACTACGACCTCATCGTCGTGGGCTCCGGCTTCTACGGCCTCACCATCGCCGAGCGTGCGGCGACCCAGCTGGGCAAGCGGGTCCTCGTCGTCGAGCGGCGCGACCACATCGGAGGCAACGCCTACTCGGAGCCGGAGCCGGAGACCGGCATCGAGATCCACAAGTACGGCGCCCACCTCTTCCACACCTCCAACAAGCGCGTGTGGAACTACGTGAACCGGTTCACGGACTTCACGGGCTACCAGCACCGCGTGTTCGCCATGCACGACGGCACGGCGTACCAGTTCCCGATGGGCCTCGGCCTCATCAACCAGTTCTTCGGCCGCTACTACTCCCCGGACGAGGCCCGCGAGCTCATCGCGTCCCAGACCGAGGGCCAGGACCCCGCGTCGGCGCGGAACCTGGAGGAGAAGGCCATCGCGCTCATCGGCAAGCCGCTGTACGAGGCGTTCATCAAGCACTACACCGCCAAGCAGTGGCAGACCGATCCGACGAACCTGCCCGCCGGCAACATCACCCGCCTGCCGGTCCGCTACACCTTCGATAACCGCTACTTCAGCGACACGTACGAGGGGCTGCCGGTAGACGGCTACACCGCGTGGCTGGAGAACATGGCCGCAGACGAGCGCATCGAGGTCCGCCTGGGCGTCGACTGGTTCGAGGTCCGCGACGAGCTGCGCGCCGCGAACCCGGAGGCGCCGGTCGTCTACACCGGCCCGCTGGACCGCTACTTCGGCTACGAGGAGGGCCGACTGGGCTGGCGCACCCTCGACTTCGAGATCGAGGTCCTGCCCACCGGAGACTTCCAGGGCACCCCGGTCATGAACTACAACGACGCCGACGTGCCGTACACCCGCATCCACGAATTCCGGCACTTCCACCCGGAGCGCGACACCTACCCGTCGGACAAGACGGTGATCATGAAGGAATACTCGCGCTTCGCCGGTGACGACGACGAGCCGTACTACCCGATCAACACCCCGGAGGACCGCGAGATGCTCGCCCGCTACCGTGAGCGCGCCGCCGCGGAGGCCCGGGAGAACAAGGTGCTGTTCGGCGGTCGCCTGGGCACCTACCAGTACCTGGACATGCACATGGCCATCGCCGCGGCGCTGACCCTGTTCGACAACAAGCTCGCCCCGTACTTCACCGACGGCGTGCCGCTGGAGCAGGAGCGCGGGCACTAGCTGTACTTCCCCGGAAGGTTGTGGCTGCTGCCTGCTGGGGGTGGCACCGCATACGGCGAGGGCCACGGCGTCCTTGGCCCACGTCCCCCAGCCGGCGGCGCGGAGCGCAGGGCTCAGCACAGGAGGCGGCGCAGCCCGCGGGTCAGCGCCCCCATCCAGCCGGCCATCTCGTGGGCGTGCCGGCTCACCTCGAGCGTGACGGGGACGCCGGCGGCCCGGAGCGCCCCGGCGATCGCCTCGGAATGCGGCACCATGTCCCGCTCTCCGAGCCCCACGCTGAGGTGGGCCCGCACCCGACGCCTGCGGAGGCGCTCGGCGACCTGCGGTTGCCGGAGCTCCGCGGCGAGCTCGCCGCCGTCCTCCCCGCCCCAAGCGGGGAACCAGAAGGACCCCGACTTTGCGAGGGCCATGTCCGCGATGCGGCGCTCGCCCGCTGCGATGGAGACCGCGGCGAGCCCGCCGAGGGACTGGCCGCAGACGATCGTGCGCGACGGCGGCCAGGAGGCGCGCCGGGAGGAGGGGCCGCCGTCCCTGGCCGCATCCGCCCCCGCGGCCGCGCCCGCGTCCTTCCCCGTCCCCGCCCACGGGAGCAGATCCTCCTCGATCCACCGCGGCAGCTCCGGGGTGCGTCCCATGACCTCGAAGCGCTCCGGCCCTGTGCCGGTATCCACGGCGATCACTTCGAGGGGCGGCACGCCGGCGTCCCGCAGGGCGCGGGGGAGAGGGGTGGAGATCCAGGACCCGCCGTCGAAGAGCAGGAGGAGGTGGCGCGGATCGCCGCCGGTGCGGGTCCGCCACACACGGCGGCCGGCGACCTCGGCGAGATCGTCACCGCGGAGCTCATCCGCGACGTCTACGGCATCGGCTGCCTCATCGAGGCCGACCCCGTCACGGGTCGGCCCATGATGATCCCCGCCGACGGCGGGTAGGCGCCGGCCGCGGGCGGGAACCCACCACAACGCCGATGACGTCCGGGGCGGCACTTGATCGCTACGGCAGGCTGCGGTACGGTGATGGGGACAAGACCCGCCAAGGCTAGACTGGTGCTCCGCACCGGTTCCTCAAACAGGCGGGTTATTCTTTTGCGCGATTTCGACGTCTTCGACAAGCCGTCCCTGTCCATCGACGATCAGGTGGAGCGGTTGATCGATCGCGGCCTGGAGGCTGACCCGGAGAGGTTGCGGGCCGTACTGGCCCGGATCAGCTACTACCGGCTCTCCGGCTACCTCTGGTGGTGGTATGAGGATGACGCCGTCGGCGAGCGGTTCCGCCCCGGGACGACGCTGGATTCGGTGCTGGATCTCTACCGGTTCGACGCGGAGCTGCGCGCTCTTGTGCTGCTCCTGGCGCATGACATTGAAGTCTGGTTGCGCGGCGCCCTGGCGAATCAACTCGCCGAGCACCACGGCGCGGACGGGTACGTGCAACCGGAGCTGTACCAGAATGAGGACGCCCACCCCCCGATCTGGATGGCGACGCAGGTCATGAGCCTCGGACTAAGGACCCGCTGTGGTCGGGAGGCGACGGGGACGGTTGAGGGGCAACGGCGCCGTCAGCCGCAGTCGATCTCGAAGACCTCCCGGTGGTCCACCGCCGCCGCGGGCTCCGGTCCATCCTCCGGGTAGACGATGGTGAAACGGGTGTAGGCGGGCAGGTTCCAGCCGCATTCGCGACGACGGTCGGCGACGATGCGCGCGGGGTAGGGGCGAAGCTCCGACTCGGCGCACGACGGATCGCAGTCGTTCATCAGCGCGACGCCGGATCCGCGGGCCTCCGCGGAGCCCCAGCCGGTCCACGTCACCCCTGTCATCTGCGCGTTCGCATCGGCGCACGCCAGCGTGAGATCGCGCGGGCCCGCCGTGCCGCCGAGATCGACGCACCCGAGCACGCCGACGGCGTCAATCGTCGTGACGGATCCGTCCGGGCGCGCCACGCGGGTGAGCTGCCCGGTGGCGGGAATGACCGTGACCGACGCGTCGCCGCGGTGATCTCCGCCGCCGACGGGGACCTGCAGCGTGACGTCGCGGGCCTCGCCGGAACCGGCCTCGCCGATGACGCGGGCGTCGCCGTCGGCCAGCACCCGGTACGCCGCCCGCCGCACCGCGCCGGGCAGCCCCGGGGCCGCCAGCAGGTCCAGTGCCGCCGACGCCCGGTCGCCCCGGGAGTCCAGCCACGTGG
>JAEWGK010000218.1 GCA_023388385.1 Actinomycetes bacterium
CGACCGCGATCCTGGGCTTCGTCGTCCTGATCGGCGCCATCGCGTGGGCGGCGATCGGACTGCTGTCCGATCCGCCGTCCGGGCGGAGGGACATGCCCGCCGACGGCATCGAGCTGCGCGCCGGGGAGAGCATCAGCGTCTACGCCGGCTACTGGAAATCGAACGACATCCCCGTCGAGGTGTTCCACCACTGCGAGGCCACGGGGCCTCCCGGTTTCGAGCCGACGCGAATCCGCAGGGTCACCATCTACGAAATGGGCATGGACTACGCCGTCATCGGGTACTTCACCGCACCCGCCGACGGCCGGTACGTCTTCGGCTGCGGTGACTCGGAGATCAGCATCGGCCAACCCCGCCCGCACGTTGAACGAGCCGACCGCGACGCGATCATCGTCGCCGTGGCGCTCGTCGTCGGAGTGGTTCTCATGTACGTCGGCTTTCGCCCGAAGGTCCGGCGGCGGGCGGACGTCATCGCCGAAGCCCGACGGCGCGGGAACGCAGCACCAGCAGGGCGATCACCACGCCGAGGATCCCCGTCGCCAGACCCGCGGCGACGTCGGTGGCCCAGTGGGCGCCCACGTAGACGCGGGAGAAGGCCGTGAGCCCGATGAGCGCGACGACGAACACCGCCAGGAGGCGGCGCAGGCCCCGCCGCAGCCGCGGCAGGCCCAGCTGTACCAGGGCGATGCCGGCGGCGGTGACGCCGGCCATGTGCGCCGACGGGAACGCCGCGCCGGTGGTGTCCAGGCCGGGCAGCACGAGGTCGCCCATCGGCCGCTCGCGACCGAACACCCACTTCAACAGGAACGACAGGCCCACCGCCGCGCCGAAGGAACCGGGCACGAGCAGCGCCATGCCGCGCAGGCGCGGAAAGAGCAGCGCCGCCACGACGAGCGTCGCCGGGGTCATCCACATCGGCCGCAGAGCCTCGTCGGCCAGCGACATGACGTCAGTGACGGCGGGGCCGCGGAAGCGCGCGACGAGCTCGGCGACGGCATGATCGAAGCGGCCGCCCGCACCCGTCGACGAGAACCAGGCCAGCAGGCCCAGCGCCACGATCCACAGGATGACGTGCGACGGCCGTGCGACGGCGGCCCTCATC
Organism: Actinomycetes bacterium; assembly: GCA_023388385.1. Classification (GTDB taxonomy): domain Bacteria; phylum Actinomycetota; class Actinomycetes; order Mycobacteriales; family Mycobacteriaceae; genus Corynebacterium. The sequence continues at coordinate 1,103 of JAEWGK010000218.1, forward strand.
GGCGCACCTCCACCGTCGTCCCGTACCAGGGCGCCCCGCCGGGCAGGGCCCCGGCGACCAGCGCCGTGCGATCGACGTCGGCGGCGCCGCCGGCCTCCCCGGCGTCCCCGACCTCGCCGCCCGGAGCTCCCGGCTCCGCCGGCCAGTCGACGTCGATGAGGTGCACGACCTCCGACACGGGCGGCCCGTCGTGGGCCGCCTGCCACTGGGCGGTGAGCATGTCCTCCGGCTCGCAGAAGCCGTGCTGCTCCGTCGCCGCGACGGCGGGCTCCGGCAGCCCGGCCCCGCGCGCGGCGTCCAGGATGCGGGCGCGGGCGGCGGGCCAGTCGGCCGGGTCGAGCAGGGCGTTTAGCCGCGTGCGGTGCGCGGCCGGGGTCTCGGGGGTCACTCGGCGGTTCACTCCTCGGGGCTGCGGCCGGCGTCGAGGACGGCGCGGTCGCGGTCGGTCAGGTCCACGGATGCCAGCAGATCGGGACGACGCGCCGCGGTGCGCAGCAGCGCCTGATCCCGGCGCCACCGGTCGACGCGGGCGTGGTTGCCGGACAGCAGCACCGGCGGGACCTCCAGCCCGCGCCACTCGCGGGGCTTGGTGTAGCTCGGCCCCTCCAGCAGGCCGTCGCTGAAGCTGTCCTCCTCATGGCTGCGGCGGTTGCCCAGCACGCCGGGGATGAGCCGGACGACGGCCTCCGCGATGACGAGCACCGCGACCTCGCCGCCGATGAGGACGTAGTCGCCGATGGACACCTCCTCGACCCGGTAGCGGTTGGCTGCGTCGTCGACGACGCGCTGGTCGATGCCCTCGTAGCGGCCGCACGCGAAGACGATGCGGTCCTCGTGGCTCCAGCGCCTGGCCATCTCCTGCGTGAACGGACGGCCCGCGGGACTCGGCACGATGAGCAGCGGGCGGTCGGCCGGGCCGTCATCCCCCGCAGCCGCCGCGCCACCCACCGGGGCGCCGTCCGCCGCGTACGACGACTCCTCCGGCAGTCCCGCCTTCTCGTCGTGGCGGGCCTGCCCGATGTGCGGCAGCGACGACTCGAGCGCGCCGGACTCCGCCGCCGGGCCGGCGACCGCCGCGACGTCGTCAAGCGCCGGGCCCCACACCGACGGCTTCATGACCATGCCGGGACCACCGCCGTACGGGGAATCGTCGACCGCCTGGTGCACGCCCGTGGCCCACTGCCGCAGGTCGTGGACGTGGACGCCCAGGCGCCCCTGCTCGATGGCCTTGCCCAGCAGCGCGTGGCGCAGCGGGTCGAGGTACCCGGGGAAGATGGTGAGGACGTCGATGCGCACGGGCTACAGCTCCAGCAGACCGGCGGGCGGGGTGATGACGATCGCGCCGTTGTCCAGATCGACGATCGGCACGATGGCGTGGACGAACGGGACGAGCACGGTGCGCTCCCCCGCCGCGCCGCCCTCATCGTCGTCACGCACGACCTCCAGCAGACGGTGCGCCGGACCGCGCACGACGCCCGCCACCTCTCCGATGTCGACGGGTTCGGGCTGCGCGCCCCCGTAGGCGCGCGCCTCCGCATCCTCCGCCGGGACGTCCCCGCAGTCGAGGACGCGCAGTCCCACGAGCTCGTGGTCGTAGTACGCGTCCTCGTCGTCGATGACCGGCTCCGCGAAGAAGCGGGTGCCGCGCAGGCCCTCGGCCTCCGTGCGCCCCGGCACCTCCTCGAACCGCACGAGCAGGCGGCCCTGGTGCGGGCGCATCGCCTGCACCGTCAGGCGGTGCTCGCGGCCGGTCTGGCGGCCCAGCAGCACCTCGCCCACCGCGAAGCGGCCGGCCGGATCGTCGGTGGTCGCGTCGACGACGACCTCGCCGCGCACTCCGTGGGGCTTGACGACGCGTCCGATCTGCACCAGCTCCGCGCCGTCGCCCGTGTTCTTCCCGTCTGACTTCACGGTGGGCATCCTAGCGGCCCGCCCGACATCGCCCGGGTGCGGACCCCGACACGGCGAACGCCGCCCCGGGGCGGCTGATGCCACCCGGGACGGCGTGCGGTGCGCTCGGGGCGCGGGGTGCGGACGGCGCCGCAGACGACCTACTCGGCGTCGTCGGCGGACTCCTCGGCGGCGGCCTCGGCGGCCTTGGCGCGCTGCTCGTCCTTGTTCTTGCGGGCCTTGGCGGCGACGTCCTCGGCGGACGGGCCCTCGTTGGCCTCGGCGAGAGCCTTGTTGAAGAGGTCAAGCTTGGACGGCTTCTCCTCGGCGACCTTCAGGGTGCCCTCGGCGCCCGGCAGG
>JAEWGK010000228.1 GCA_023388385.1 Actinomycetes bacterium
CCACGTCCCCAGCACCAGGGCGGAGACCATCCCCGCGCCCGCCAGCCACAACGCGACGACGGCGCCCGCGGCCCAGCGCACCGGCGCCGCCGGCAGGAGAAGGGCCAGCACGACGGCGAACGGCAGCACCCAGGTCAGGGTGACGGTGCCGGCCGCCGCGGCGGCGACGGGGGGCGGCAGATCCGAGCCACGCAGCAGCCGGGCCAGCGGCGTGGCGACGCGGTCCCGGTCATTCCCGGGGGCCCGTCGGCGATCGGTCACGGGGAACACCTCCTACGGGTATCCTCAGCGGGATCTCAGGCAGGTCAGGCCATAAGATGAAGGCATGCTCACTCTAGGCGCGATGGCAACCGGAATCGCCAACATCGCGATGGATGGGACGGTCCTGGACACCTGGTACCCGGCCCCCCGGCTGGCCGACGAGGTGCCCACCTCCGGCACCCGCAGGCTCGGGGCCCAGGACATCGCACCCCAGCTGCTGCGGCAAATCCTCCTCGACGAGGACCGACGCGTCGAGCAGGTGGCCGTCCACACGACCATCGGCGATCTGTCCCAACCCACGATCGACCCCCACGACGCGTACCTGCGGCTCCACCTCATCTCGCACCGCGTCGTCAAGCCCGGGGAGATCAACATGCGCGGCGTCTTCGACATGCTCGAGACCGTCGCCTGGACGAACAAGGGCCCCTGTCTGCCCGACAACTTCGAGGCCCTGCGCACCAACCTGCGCATCCGCGGCCTCATCCACGTCTACGCCATCGACAAGATGCCCCGCATGGTCGACTACGTCGTCCCCGACGGCGTCCGCATCGCCGAAGCGGAGCGCGTCCGCCTGGGCGCCTACCTGGCCCCCGGCACCTCCGTGCTGCGCGAGGGCTTCGTCTCCCTCAACTCCGGATCGCTCGGCCCGTGCAAAATCGAGGGTCGGCTGTCGTCAAACGTCGTCCTCGGCGGCGGCACGCGCGTCGGCCTGTCCGGCACGGTCATCGCCCGCCACGACGAGAAGGGCTGGCGCATCCCGCTGCGCGTCGGCGAACGCTGCACCATCGGCGTCGCCGCCGGCGTGATCGGCGTGGACCTGGGCGACGAGTGCGTCATCGACAAGGGAGTGCTCGTCTCCACCGAGACCCCGGTCGATCTCGTCGACGAAGGCCGACGCGTCAGCGGCCACGAGCTCGCCGGCCGCGACCGCATGCACTTCTTCCACGATCCCGACCACGGCGCGGTGTGCATGACGACGATCCGCGACTGACCTCCGCCGCACCCCGCACGAACATGGGGAATGCGGGGAATTCCGGTTCCTCCCCCGCCAGCGGCGCATTAAGGTTCCTTTCATGACCAATCCGGAACCCCCCGCGACCCCCGCGGACCGGCCGGCGGCCGGTGCGACGGACGTCGGCGCGCACACCGACAGCAAGGACCTCGGCGCAGGCCTGAAGGTCCGCCACCTGACCATGATGGGCCTCGGCTCCGCCATCGGTGCCGGCCTGTTCCTCGGCACCGGCGTCGGCATCCAAGCCGCCGGCCCCGGCGTCCTCGCCTCCTACCTCATCGCCGGTGTCATCGTCGTGCTGGTGATGCAGATGCTCGGCGAGATGGCAGCCGCCCGCCCCGCCTCCGGCGCATTCTCCACCTACGCCGAAATGGCGTTCGGCCCGTGGGCCGGGTTCGTCCTCGGCTGGCTCTACTGGTTCATGCTCATCATGGTCCTCGGCGCGGAGATCACCGGCGCCGGGGCCATCATGGGCGCCTGGTGGGGTGTGCCGGGCTGGATCCCGGGCCTCGTCTGCGTCGTCTTCTTCGCCGTGGTGAATCTGGCCAAGGTCAAGGGTTTCGGCGAGTTCGAGTTCTGGTTCGCGTTCATCAAGGTCGCCGTCATCATCGCGTTCCTGGTCATCGGCGTCCTGCTCATCTTCGGCCTGCTGCCGGGCACGTCCTTCGTCGGCGCCCAGAACATCGCCGAGTCCGGGTTCCTGCCGAACGGCCCCGCCGGCATCGCCGCCGGCCTGCTCGCCGTGGCGTTCGCCTTCGGCGGCATCGAGATCGTCACCATCGCCGCCGCCGAGTCCGAGGACCCGAAGCGTTCCATCGCCGCCGCCGTGCGCTCCATCATCGTGCGCATCCTCGTGTTCTACCTGGGCTGCGTGCTGGTCATCATCTTCCTGCTGCCCTACGAGCAGATCCAGGGCGCCGACAGCGCCGCCCAGTCCCCGTTCACGCTCGTGCTGCAGCAGGCGAACATCCCGGGCATCGTCGGCCTCATGGAGGTCGTCATCGTCCTCGCGCTGCTGTCCGCGTTCAACGCGCAGATCTACGCCACCTCCCGCCTGGTGTACTCCATGTCCCAGCGTGGCGAGGCTCCCCGCTTCCTGACCGCCATCAACTCCCAGCAGGTCCCGTACCGCGCGGTCATCATGTCGATGGTCTTCGCGTTCCTGTCCGTCTTCGTCCAGGTCGTCTTCGAGGGCGGCACCGTCCTGGTGTTCCTGCTCAACGCCGTCGGCGGCTGCCTGTTGGTCATTTGGCTGGTCATCGCGTTGTCCGAGATCAAGCTCCGCCCCGCGATGGAGCGCGGCGGCGAGCTCGGCTTCCGCATGTGGGGCTACCCGTGGCTGAGCTGGCTGGCCGTGCTGCTCATCATCGGCCTCGGCATCCTGATGCTCACCGACGAAGCCGCCCGCGCCCAGGTCATCGCCGTGCTCGGCGTGTGCGTCTTCCTCGCGCTGCTCGCGGGCCTCACGGCGCCGCTGCGCAAGCGCGGCCGCGAGACCGGCATCGCGGCGGGCCACGCCGATCGCGTGCACTAGGCCGCCCCACCACGCGCGCGGCATGGTCTCGGAATCAATGTCATCCGGAGGGGCCGGAGCGCCCGCAAATGACGCCGAAACCGAGGATTTCGGCCCGATTTCCTCGGTTTGAGCGCAGATCCCGCGCCTTTCAGGCCGCTTGGCCGACGCTCATTCCGAGGCCTCGCAGTCAGCCCGGCACGCGGCACCCCATGCGCGCGACCCCGCAGTCAGCCCGGCACGCCGCCCTCGTGCACCCTGGCGGCGGGCGTCCCGTAATCTCTGGGCCATGACTTTCTCCGCCCGCGCCATCGGACTCGCGACCCTGACCGCCGACGACGTCGTCCTCGACGTCTGGTACCCCGCCCCCGAGCTCGTCGACGAGGCTCCGGCCACCGCCGGCGTCCGCCGCCTCGAGGCCTCCGAGCTGCCCGAGCACCTCACGCCGCTGGCCGTCGAGGACGAGGCCCGCGGCACCCGCCGCGTCGGCGTCTCCGTCACGGTCGCCGACCTGGACGCCGCCCCGGCCGACGCCTACGACGCCTACCTGCGTCTCCACCTGCTGTCCCACCGCCTCGTGAAGCCGCACGGCGTCAACCTGGACGGCGTGTTCGGCCTGCTCGCCAACGTCGTGTGGACCAACCACGGTCCGTGCGCCGTCGAGGGCTTCGACGTCGTCCGCGCCAGGCTGCAGGCACGCGGCGCGGTGACGGTGTACTCCATCGACAAGTTCCCGCGCATGGTCGACTACGTCACTCCGACCGGCGTGCGCATCGGCGACGCCGACCGCGTGCGCCTCGGCGCCCACCTCGCCGAGGGCACGACCGTCATGCACGAGGGCTTCGTCAACTTCAACGCCGGCACCCTGGGCCACTCCATGGTCGAGGGCCGCATCTCCGCGGGCGTCGTCGTCGGCCACGGCTCCGACGTCGGCGGCGGCGCGTCCATCATGGGCACCCTGTCCGGCGGCGGCAAGGAGGTCATCTCCGTCGGCGAGCGCTGCCTGCTGGGCGCGAACGCGGGCGTCGGCATCTCGCTCGGCGACGATTGCGTCGTCGAGGCCGGCCTCTACGTCACCGCGGGCACCAAGGTCGTGTTCACGGCCGACGGCGGCGACTCCGTCGTGAAGGCCGCCGACCTGTCGGGCCGGTCCAACCTGCTCTACCGCCGCAACTCCGTCACCGGCGCCGTCGAGGCCGTCGCGTGGCAGGCCGAGAAGGTCGAGCTCAACGAGGCTCTGCACAAGAACTAGGCGTTCGCGGGGCCCGCGCCGGCGCCCGCTCGCCGAAGGACCCGCCTGCTACGCCCCCTGCGTGGCGCGCGGGTCCTCGACGCGCCGTGCCGACCGCCAATGCCGCGGCATGCCGTCGACCGGGTCGTCGTAGAACAGCTCGACGGCGACGAGTCGGAGGGCGCGGGTGACGTCGTCAAGCGAAAGACCCAGGTCGCAGGGGTAGGTTTCGTCGCCGAGGATGGGCGAGCCGAGGTGGTGCATCGTGGCGCGCAACTGGTGCGTGCGCCCGGTGCGCGGCCGCAGGGACCACTTGGCGACGCTCATCACCGTCCCGCACGCCCCGCACGTGCACGCGGCGGGGTGCGAGTGGCCGAGGACGTCGCCGACATCCGCCGGCACG
>JAEWGK010000285.1 GCA_023388385.1 Actinomycetes bacterium
AGCGCGAGGCACTGCGCGGTGCCGCGGCCCGACTCGTCGTCGCCGACGTTGCCGGTGAAGAACAGTTCGAAGGCCGCGTCCGGGTCGTCGGAGGCGGTGAGCTCGTCGGCGGGCACCGCGCAGCCGGAGAAGCAGCCGTCGCGGTCGCAGCCGTCGCCGGGCCGCAGCGTCGCGCCGTGGTGCGTCCAGTGGACGAGGTCCGGCGACGTGGCGTGCCCCCATCCGATGCGGCCCGACGGCGACGGCCAGTCGGGATCGTGCTGGAAATGGGCGTGCCAGGTTGCGTCGTGGAGGATGAGCCCGTTCGGGTCGTTCATCCGGCCCGTCGGGGGCGTGAGGTGGAACGTCGGGCGCATCGGCGCGGCATCGGCGGTCATGCCATTCGGTATAGCGGAGTGCCGCGGGACAGGGCGGGACGTGCGGGAAGACATTCCTGACCTGCGCGAATCCGGCGCGGCTGGAATATGTATAGCGAAGCGATGTAATATCCGGGCGGTGCGGTGCCCCGGTGGGGCGCCGCCCTCGCCGCGACCGGGGGATGGCCGGCGCGCGGAGCGGTGGAGGAGAGGAGACGCGATGGCGGACGAGGTGCGCCGCGACGCCCGCGACGACGCCTACGACGGGCGCGCCCACGAACCGGGCGACCCCGCCTGGTGGGCCGAGGCCGCGTTCACCTGCTCCCGCTTCGCCCGGCACGCCTATCACCTGGCCGGGCTGCCTCCGAGCTCCGCGCCGCTGCGCGTGCTCGGCATGCTGCGGCGGCGGGGCCCGATGCGCATCACCGCCATCGCGGAGCGCGAGTGCTCCACCCAGCCGACCGCCTCCGCGCTGGTCGCCCGCATGCGCGGAGAGGGGCTCGTCGACGTCGTCCGCGATCCTGACGACGGCCGCGCCACCCTCGTGGCCATCACCGACGCGGGGCGTGAGCACCTGGCGTCCTTCGGTGACGCGGTGGCGGACGGCCTGTCCGCCGCGCTCGTCGACGTCACCGCCGAGGAACGCGACGCCGTCGCCGCGGCGCTGCCCGTGCTGCGCAGGCTCGTCGAGGCCGACGCGGAGGGGCCGGGGCCGGGCGGCGCGAATCACATGAACGACACGAGACGACCGCGGATGACGCGGGAAGGGAGGAGATGAGCATGGCGAAGGCCGACCTCATGAACGGGGACGCCGGCGGCGATTCCGGCCACGGGGGCCTGCTGCACCAGCCGCCGGCGGTGTGGGCCATCACCTTCGCCTGCGTCGTGTCCTACATGGGCATCGGCTTGGTCGACCCGATCCTGCCGACCATCGCCGAGGGCCTCGACGCCACCGCCGGGCAGACGGAGCTGCTGTTCACCAGCTACCTGTTCGTCACCGCGATCGTGATGTTCTTCTCCGCGTGGGTGTCGTCGCGCTTCGGCGTGAAGAGGACGCTCATCGCCGGCCTGGTCCTCATCATCCTGTTCGCGGCGGGCTGCTCCGTCGCCACGGGCGTCGACCAGATCATCGGCTTCCGCGCAGGCTGGGGCCTGGGCAACGCGCTGTTCGTGTCGACGGCCCTGGCGGCCATCGTCGCCTCGACCGCCAAATCAGCGATGGCCATCGTGCTGTACGAGGCCGCCATCGGCCTGGGCTTCGCCATCGGCCCGATGGTCGGCGGCCTGCTCGGAGAGGTCAGCTGGCGCGGCCCGTTCGCCGGAACCGCGGTGCTCATGGCGCTGGGCCTCGTCGCCGTCATCGTGTTCTTCCGCGGCGACGCGGTGGCCCCGGCCACCGGCGTGCGCTTCTTCGACGGCGTCCGCGGCGCGGCTGACCGCCGCATGGCCCCGTTGGCCGGCGGCGCACTGTTCTACAACTTCGGCTTCTTCATGATGCTGGCCTATGCGCCCTTCCCCCTCGCCGAGGCCGCCCACGCCTCCGGCCGCCCGTTCACCCCGATGGACCTCGGCCTGGTGTTCTTCGGTTGGGGCCTGGCGCTGGCGGTCAGCTCCGTCTTCGCGGCCCCGCGCATCGAGCAGGCCTTCGGCGTCGCCCGCGTCATCCCCGTCGTCCTGGTCCTGCTGACCCTGGACATGGCGGGCCTGGCGCTGTTCGTCGACAACCTGACGGCCCTCATCGTCCTGGTCATCGCCGGCGGCCTGCTCCTCGGCGTCATGAACACGCTGCTGACCACCGCCTCCATGTCCTCGACGACGCTGCCGCGCCCGGTCGCGTCCTCGGCCTACTCCGGCGTCCGCTTCATCGGCTCCGCGATGGCCCCGACGCTCGTCGGCCCGCTGGAGAAGCTCGGCATCGCCGCCCCGTTCACCGCCGGCACCGTCGCCTGCGCCATCGCGCTCGTGGTCCTCGGACTGTGGGCCCGCGCGCACGCCCGCCGCAGCCGCGTCGTCCTGGCGTAGCGCCCGGGCATGGCGTGCCGGCGACGGGTCAACCCGGCACCCCGGCGTTGCGGTGTCCCGGCGCGCGCCCTACTCCTTCACCTCGGTGGCGTGGATCTGGGCGTCGAGGTCCTCGGGCGCAAGATCCGCGGTGGAGAACTCCCGGGTCAGCGGCAGGTGCAGCTGCAGATCGGTGCCGGGGCAGATCTCGATGAGCCCCTCCTTCAGCGTGAAGTCCAGGACGTGGCCGCCGCCGCTGCGATCGTCGTCGATGAAGTGGACGTGGCAGCCGGGCACGCCGATGCCCTTCTCGTAGATCGGCGTGCGGAACCCGGCGACGACGCCGCGCACGTCGTGGAAGTCGACGCTCGCGTCGTCGCCGGTCGATTCGACCATGCGCCGGTACGGCTTCTCCTGCTTCACGA
>JAEWGK010000289.1 GCA_023388385.1 Actinomycetes bacterium
CGCGCCGCCGTCGTCGTGCCCGACCGTCGAAAGTAGAAACCCCCGTTCCATGAGCAACGCCCGAACCACGCCCGCGGGGCGCATCCTGTTCGTCGGCGCCGGTCCCGGTAACCCGGACCTGCTGACGCTGCGCGCCCGCGAGGTCCTGGCCACGACCCCCGTCGCCTACGTCGATCCGGGGGTCATGGAGGGCGTACGCGACCTCATCGCCGCGGACCTGCCCGTGCCGGAGGAGCGCATCCGCGAGGCGGAGGAGGAGTACCAGCGCCTGTGCGCCGAGGCGAAGGCCTCCGGCGCCCGCCGCCGCCCGCCGCGCCCGGAGCCGCCGACGGCGGCCGACGTGCGCGAACCGCTGGAGGACCCGACGGAGATGTGCCGCGAGCTCGCCGCCGAGGCCCGCACGGGCCACGACGTCGTCCGCCTCGTCGCGGGCAACCCGCTGACTGATGACCGCGTGCTGGCGGAGATCAACGCCGTCGCCCGCACCAGCGTCGAGTTCCAGATCGTCCCCGGCATGTCCGTGCCGTCCACCGTCCCGGCGTTCGCCGGCATCGCGCTGGGCTCCACCTACACGGAGACGGACCTCGGCCGCGCCGACGTCGACTGGGACGAGCTGGCGACTGCCCCGCAGCCGCTCGTGCTGCAGGCGGTCGAGGACGACCTGGACGCCATCGTCGAGGAGCTCTCCGCCCGCGGCCTGCCGGCCTCGCTGCCGGCGTCCGTGACGGTCAACGGCACCACCCGCCTGCAGCGCACGTACGACGTGACGCTCGGCACGCTGGCGCAGCTGGCGGGCGACCTCTCCGGCCCGCTGGTCGTGACGCTGGGCAAGGGCGTCGACAAGCGCTCGAAGTACTCCTGGTGGGAGAACCGCGCGCTGTACGGCTGGAACGTGCTGGTGCCGCGCGCGAAGGGCCAGGCCGGCCCGATGAGCGCGCGCCTGGCCGCCCACGGCGCGATCCCGGTGGAGGTGCCGACCATCTCCATCGAGCCGCCGCGCTCCCCGGCGCAGATGGAGCGCGCCGTCAAGGGCCTGGTCGACGGCGACTACCAGTGGGTCGTGTTCACCTCCGTCAACGCGGTGCACGCGGTGTGGGAGAAGTTCACGGAGTTCGGGCTCGACGCCCGGAGCTTCGCCGGCATCCGCATCGCCGCCGTCGGCCACAAGACCGCCGCCGCCATCCGCGAGCACGGCATCGTCCCGGAGTTGCTGCCCAAGGGCGACCGTCAGAACGCCGCCGGCATCGTCGAGGTCTTCCCCGAGTTCATCGAGGGCATGGACCCCGTCAACCGCGTGCTGCTGCCGCGCGCCGACATCGGCACCGACGTGCTGGTGGAGGGCCTGCAGGACCTGGGCTGGGAGGTCGACGACGTCACCGCCTACCGCACGGTCCGCGCCGCCCCGCCGAGCGCCGACATCCGCGACATGATCAAGACCGGCGGCTTCGACGCGGTGTGCTTCACGTCGTCGTCGACGGTGAAGAACCTCGTCGGCATCGCCGGCAAGCCGCATGCCCGCACCATCATCGCGTGCATCGGCCCGATGGCCGCCGCCACGGCGAAGGAGTACGGCCTGCGCGTCGACGTGCAGCCGGAGCGCGCGGGAGTGGCCGATCTGGTCGACGCGCTGGCGGACCACGTCGCCGCCCTCCGCGCCGCCGGCCAGTTGCCGCCGCCGCGGAAGAAGCGCCGCCGCCGCTCGTCGTAGCCGCCCACCCTGCGCTCCTGCCGACCTCCCCGCGCCGCAGCGCCCCGTGGGACGCGTGGAACCGGCGTCGGCCCGCGACGTAGGGTTGGGGGCATGACCGACCCCGGATTCGCCCCGTCCAGCACCCCCGCGCCGATCCGCCGCCCGCGCCGCCTGCGTACGTCACCGGTGATGCGCCGGATGACGGCGGAGACGTCGCTCGAGCCGCGCAACCTCATCCTCCCGATGTTCGTCGCCGACGGCATCGACGAGCCGAAGCCCATCACCAGCCTGCCCGGCGTCGTCCAGCACACGGAGGACTCGCTGGTGCGCGCGGTGGAGGAGGCCGCGGAGGCCGGGGTGCCGTGCGTCGATCTGTTCGGCGTGCCGCTCGACTCCGACAAGGACGGCGAGGGCTCCGGCTCCTGGGCCGAGGACGGCGTGCTGAACCGCGCGCTGGCCCGCCTGCGCCGAGAGTTCGGCGACGACGTGCTCATCATGGCCGACACGTGCCTCGACGAGTTCACCGATCACGGCCACTGCGGCGTCCTGCGCACCGACTCCCGGGGCCGCACGATCGTCGCCAACGACGAAACGCTGGTGAACTACCAGCGCATGGCGGTGGCGCAGGCACGGGCCGGCGCCCACATCGTCAGCCCCTCCGGCATGATGGACGGCCAGATCGAGGCCATCCGCGCGGCGCTCGACGACGCGGGGCTGGAGGACACGGCCATCATGGCCTACTCCGCCAAGTACGCCAGCGCCTTCTACGGGCCGTTCCGCGAGGCCGTCGGCAGCTCCCTGCAGGGCGACCGGCGCACCTACCAGCAGGACCCGGCGAACCGCCGGGAGTCTCTGCTGGAGGTCGAGCTCGACGTCGCCGAGGGCGCGGACTTCGTCATGGTCAAGCCCGCGCTGGCGTACCTGGACATCCTGCGGGAGGTCGCGGACGCGTCGCCGGTGCCCGTGGCCGCCTACCAGGTCTCCGGCGAGTACGCGATGATCTCCGCCGCCGCCGAGCGCGGCTGGATCGACCGCGAGGCCGCGTTCATGGAGTCCCTGCTGTCCATCCGGCGCGCCGGCGCCGATCAGGTGCTCACCTACTTCGCCGTCGAGGCCGCGCGCATCCTCCGCGAGGCCGGGCGATGACGCCGCTGCCCCCGATGCCGGGCACCCGTCCACGCGCAGGGCTCCCGGGCGGACCGGGCGGCCGGCCCGCGCCGGAGCCGGTCGAGGGGGCGCGCCGCGTCTGGCTCGCGACCTGCGTCCTGCAGATCATCGGCGCCGCGGCGATCGGCGTCGGCTTCTGGCTGGAGCCGGGCGAGCTGCTGCGGCAGATGTCGGAGGGCGCGGCCGCCGGCGGGGTCGCCGACCTGCCCCCGGACCAGCGCCTGGCGGTCGCCCGCGTCGCCGCGGCGATGTTCCCGGGCGGCATGATCGTCCTCGCCGGCCTCTTCGCGTGGCTGGCGAACCGGATGCGGGACGGCTCCGCGGGGGCAAGGGTGGTGCTCGTCGCGGGATCCGCGTACCTCGCCGTCGGCGCGTTGTTCGCGGCGTTCGGCCAGGGCACGACCGCGATGCCGGCGGCCGCGCCGCAGTGGCTGCAGGTCCTCGGCGACGTGTCGGCGATCCTGTCCGGCGTGACCGCCGCGACGGGGATGGTGCTGGCCTCCGGCTCGGAGGCGTCGGAGTGGTTCGCGGGCCGGACGGGCCGCGGGAACGGGAAGGAGACGGATCGGTGACGCGCAAGGGGGCCTGGTGGTGGGTGCTCGCCGCCGGCACGGTGCTGCTGCTGGTGTCCGGGATTGAGCTCATCATCCTCGACGTCGGCGGGGCCCCGGCGCCCGTCGCCCGCGACATCCGCATCGTCGGCTGGACCTCGGTGCTGTGCGGCGTGCTGGTCGCGCTGCTCATGGACGCCGCCCGCCGCAGCCGGCGCGTGCGGTGGATCCTGACCGTGGTCGTCGCCGTCGCCGTCGCCATGCCGGTGCTGGGCACGGTCGCCGGCGCGACGACGGCGCTGACCATCGTGCCGTCGGCCATCCTCGCCATCGGCATGGTGCTGCAGTTCAGCGCCGCCGCCGGCGATCGGGCGGAGGGTGAGTGACGTGCCCGCCTCGGAGAAGGACCTCGCGGAGCGCGACGAACGGGTGACCCGCGCCATCGCCGAGGCCCGCGCGGCCGCCGGCCGTCTGGAGGGCCGCCGGCCGTCGGCGCGGGACGAGGGCGAGCTGGCCCGCCGCCTGGCGCAGCGCACCGGCCCCGGCCGCACCGCGTTCGCGCTGGTGCTGGAGGGCATGGAGTCCGGTGTCGACGCGCTCGAGGCCGAGCGCGTGCTCGAGGATCACCCGGGCGTCGTCGCCACCGTCGTCTTCCAGACCCAGCGGGCGTGGATCACCGCGCCCGACGAGCTGAACCCCGACGTCCTCATCGACGCGCTGGCGGACATGGGCGTCGAGGCCCACATGACGCGCAGCTCCCTGCGCCGCCGCGCGTCCCGGCTGGGCGAGTCGCCGCGGCGCCGCCCCGCCATCCCGGCGGCGGTCCGCCGCCTCGACGAGGCTCGCCGACGCCGCCGCGAGGCGGTGCAGCGGGCGTCGTCGGTGTCCAGCGAGGTGCTGTTCACGGCCCGCACGCTGGTCACCCGCACCCGGTTCTGGGGCTCGCTGCTGCTGACCGTCCCGGTGCTGGCCATGTCGCTCAACGTGGACTGGCAGTTCCCGTGGTGGCAGTGGGTCTGCGCGGTCCTGTCCACCATCGTCGTGGCGTGGGGCGGCTACCCGTTCCACCGGGCGATGGTCGGCGCGCTGCGCCGCGGCCTGTCCGCCCTCGACGGGGCGACGTCGGCGGCGATCCTGCTCGCATGGGCGTGGTCGATGGGGGAGCTCACCATCGGCGAGGCCGGGCGCATCGGCTTCACGACGGCCCCGTCGCTGTTCGCCTTCGAATACGCCGGCGACTCCCCGGCCGAGCTGTTCTTCGACGTCGCGTGCGCCGTGACGACGCTCATCCTCGGAGGCCGCCTGCTCACGCGCTACAACCGCATCCGCTCCGGCCAGATCATCCGCAACCTCCGCATCCCGCCGGAGCGCATGGTGACGGTGCTGAAGAAGGTGCCGGGCTCGCCGGAGCCGGAGCGGCGCCGCGTACCCGTGGCGGAGCTCCACATCGGCGAGGACCTCATGGTCCGCGACGGGCAGGTCGTGCCGGTCGACGGCGTCATCGTCGGCGGCGCCTCGCAGCTTGACGCGTCCCACCTCGGCGGCCCGACGAGCCCGGTGGAGGCGAAGGTCGGCGACGCCGTCCTCGCCGGCGCCGTGAACGTCGGCGCGCCGCTGAAGATCCGCGTCGCCCGCACCGGCTCGAAGACCCGCGCCGCGCATATGCTGCGCTGGCTGCGCCGCGCCATCCGCAAGGAAGACGTGGAGCACCAGATCTCCGTGCGCTCCGCCTCGACGCTGGTGCCCACGACGTTCGGCCTCGCCGTCACCGCCTTCGGCGTGTGGTGGCTGGTCACCGGGATCGCCCCGGCGGCGTTCGCCGTCATGCTGTCCATGCTCGTCGCCGTCGCCCCCGTGGCGCTCGCCATGACGACGTCGACGGTGCAGCGCCTCGGCATCCTCGCCGGCGCGGAGCAGGGCATCCTGCTGCGGGACGCCCGCGCCGTCCGCGCGCTCGCCGGCGTCGACGCGGCGATGTTCAACCGCGTCGGCACGCTGACGGAGGGCGACATGCACGTCGTCGGCGTCGTCGCGGCCGGCGGCGAGAACCCGGACCTGGTCCTGCGCGTCGCCGGCGCGCTGGTGATGGACAGCGAGCACCCCGTGTCGCTCGCCATCGTCCGCGCCTGCCGCCGCTCCCGCGACGAGGGCAGCGGCGGCGACATCCCCCACTGGATCGACGTCGCCCACCTCGTGATCTCCGACGACGGCGCGTTCTCCGGCCAGATCGAGATCCCGTGCCGCGACGACGGCGGCGAGCCGCGCATGCGCCAGGTGGAGGCCAGCCTGTGGCGGCCCCGCGACCTCACCGGCCTCGACGAGCGCACGGCCCGCGCCGCGCTGTCGGGCGGCACCCCGCTCGTCGTCAGCTGGCGCGGCCGCATCCGGGGCGTCATCACCGTCTCCGAGGACATCAAGCCCGACGCCGTCGACGCGATCGATGAGCTGGAGGAGATGGGCGTCGAGACGGTCATGCTGACCCGCGACACCTACCGCGTCGCCCGCCGCTTCGCCGACCGCCTGGGCATCTCCCGCGTCTACGCCGGCATCGTGCCGGGCCGGAAGCCCGCGACGGTGCGCGAGGTCCGCGCCGGCGGCGAGGACGTCGTGATGGTCGGCGGCGCCGACGTCGCCGCGAGCCTCGACGCCGCCGACGTCGGCCTGCTGCTCGGCGACGAGAAGCTGGACATGCTCGACGACGACCGGGCGATGGACGCCGCCGACGTCGTCGTCCTGCGCCCCGACGTCTCCGCCGTGCCCCAGACCATCCGCCTGGCCCGCCGGATGCGCACCACGATGTCGTCGAACCTCTCGTTCGCGTGGGGATACAACATCGTCGCGCTGGCGGCCGCCGCGGCGGGCCTGCTGCACCCGTCGTTCGCCGCGCTGCTCATGGTCGCGTCGGGGCTCGTCGTCGAGTGGCGTTCCCGCGCGATGCCCCGGAGGGGAGTGGCCCGCGATCGGGGCCGTTCCCTACGATGGGGTGCGTGAACGCTCCTACCCAGCAGTCCCAGCAGTGGTTCGACCGCGCCCGGGGGGTCACCCCGGGCGGCGTGAACTCCCCGGTCCGCGCCTTCGGTTCCGTCGGCGGCGTCCCGCGGTTCATCATCTCGGGCTCCGGCTCCCGCGTCACCGACGCCGACGGCGTGGAGTACGTCGACCTCGTCGGCTCCTGGGGCCCGATGCTCATGGGGCACGCCCACCCGGCCGTCGTCGAGGCGGTGCGGCGCACCGCGGCGGAGGGCCTGTCGTTCGGCGCCCCGTCGCCGGGCGAGGTGGAGCTGGCGGAGGAGATCGTCTCCCGGACCTCCGTCGAGCGCGTCCGCCTGGTCAACTCGGGCACCGAGGCCACGATGTCCGCGGTGCGCCTGGCGCGCGGCTTCACCGGCCGCGGCAAGGTCATCAAGTTCGCCGGCTGCTACCACGGCCACGTCGACGCGCTGCTGGCGTCGGCGGGCTCGGGCGTCGCGACGTTCGGCCTGCCGGACTCCCCGGGCGTCACCGGGGCCTCCGCCGCCGACACCATCGTCGTGCCGTACAACGACCTGGACGCCGTGCGTGCCGCCTTCGAGGCCAACGAGGGTGAGGTCGCCTGCGTCATCGCCGAGGCCGCCGCCGGCAACATGGGCACCGTCGCCCCGGCCGAGGGCTTCAACCGGGGGCTGAAGGAGCTGGCGCACGCCCACGGCGCGCTGCTCATCCTCGACGAGGTCATGACCGGCTTCCGCACCAGCTACTCCGGCTGGTACGGCGTCGACGGCGTCGCCGGCGACCTGACCACCTTCGGCAAGGTCGTCTCCGGCGGCCTGCCGGCGGCCGCGTTCGGCGGCCGCGCCGACGTCATGGCGCACCTCGCCCCGGAGGGGCCCGTCTACCAGGCGGGCACCCTGTCCGGGAACCCGGTCGCCGTCGCCGCGGGCCTGGCCAGCCTCCGCGCCGCCGACGAGGCGGTGTACGATGCGGTCCGCGCCAACGCCGACCGCCTCTCCGGCATCCTCCACGACGCCCTCGACGCCGCCGGCGTCGCCCACCACATCCAGCGAGCCGCGACGATGCTGTCGCCGCGCTTCGCGGAGGGCGAGGGCCGGAACTTCGACGACATGCGAGCCGCCGACACGTTCCGCTTCCCGGCGTTCTTCCACGCCCTGCTGGAGCGCGGCGTCTTCGCCCCGCCGAGCGCCTTCGAGACGTGGTTCGTCTCCTCCGCGCTGACGGACGAGGACTTCGAGCGCATCGAGGCCGCGGCCGGCCCGGCCGCCGAGGCCGCCGCCGCGGTGCAGCCGGGGGACGCGTAGATGACCGTGCACGCCCCGCGCACCGTCGTGCACCTCATGCGCCACGGCGAGGTGCACAACCCGGAGCGGATCCTCTACGGCCGTCTCCCGGGCTACCGCCTGTCCGACCGTGGCGCCGCCCAGGCGGAGGCCACGGCCGCGAGCTTCGCGGACCACGACGTCGCCGCCCTGTACTGCTCGCCGCTGCTGCGGACCCGCCAGACCGCGGAGCCCGTCGCCCGCGTCACGGGCCTGGAGCCGGTCGTCGTGGAGGACGCGATCGAGGCCGGCAACTCCTTCGAGGGCCTGCACGTCAAGGGTGTGCGCTCCGCCCTGTGGAACCCGCGGTACTGGTGGCGGCTGCGCCGGCCGTGGGAGCCGTCGTGGGGCGAGCGCTATGGCGACATCGCCGACCGCCTGGACCGCGTCATCGCCCGCGCGCGCACGGAGGCGGAGGGGCGCGAGGCCGTCGTCGTCACGCATCAGCTGTGCGTGGTCGCGGCCTCGCGCCGCGCCCGCGGCCTCCCCCTGGCGCACAACCCCGCCGACCGCCAATGCGACCTGGCGTCCGTGACGTCGCTGGTGTTCCTGGGCGACCAGGTGATCGACGTCCGCTACTCCGAGCCCGCCCGAGGAATCCGATGACTCCCACCCCGTCTCGCCGCGCCTTCCTGCTGGGCATGGCCGCGGCCGCCCCCGCGGTGCTCGCCGCGTGCTCCTCCGACGACACCGCTGGCCACGACGCCGTGGCCATCGGCGGCCAGTTCGAGTTCGTCTCACCCGGCGGGCAGACCGTCATCACGTACCCCGTGGAGGAGCGCCGCCCCGTCGGCGACGTCTTCGGTCCGTCCGTCTCGGACGAGAACCGCGAGATCCACCTGTCAGACTTCGCCGGCTCCGTCGTCGTCCTCAACGCGTGGGGCCAGTGGTGCGCGCCGTGCCGCTCCGAGTCCGACGACCTGCAGGCCGTCCACGAGCGGATGCAGGCGGAGGGGATCGGCACCGTCCTCGGCGTCAACGTCCGCGACAACGTGCGCAGCGCCCCCGCCGACTTCCTGCGCGACAACGGCCTGACGTATCCGTCCATCTACGACCCGCCGTTCGTCAACGCCGCCGCGCTCGGCGGCATCCCCGCCACCGTCATTCCGACGACCGTCATCCTCGACCGGGAGCACCGCCCGGCCGTCGTGATGCTCAAGGAGACGGACCAGGCGGAGCTGTGGGGCCACGTCTCGGCGGTCGCGGCCGAGGACGCGTAACCCGTGGGCGCCGCGTTCGCGGAGGCCGCCGCCTCCGGCCCGATCCTGCTGGCCCTTCTCGCCGCCGCGGCGGCGGGCCTGGTGAGCTTCGCCAGCCCGTGCGTCATCCCGCTCGTGCCCGGCTACGTCTCCTACCTCACCGGCGTCTCCGGCGTTGCGGGGGAGACGGGAGGCAGGTCGGCGCGCTGGCGTGCGGCCGGGGCGGCCCTGCTCTTCGTCGCCGGGTTCACCGTCATCTTCGTGCTCGGCTCCGCCACCGTCTTCGGTCTGGTGTCGGCGCTGCGCATCAACCAGCGCGTGCTCACCATCGCCGGCGGCACCGTCACCATCCTCATGGGCCTGGTGTTCATGGGGCTGTTCTCGCCGCTGCAGCGCGACACCCGCATGGCGCCGCGGAGGCTGGCGACGTGGCTTGGCGCTCCGCTGCTCGGCGCCGTCTTCGCGCTGGGCTGGACGCCGTGCCTCGGGCCGACGCTGGCGGCCATCATCTCCGTCTCCGCGGGCACGGAGGGCTGGACGGCCGTCCGCGGCGTCGTCCTCATCGTCGCGTACTGCCTGGGCCTCGGCCTGCCGTTCGTGCTGGTGGCCTTCGGATCGGCGTCCGCGATGCGCGGGGTCGACTGGCTGCGCAGGAATTCGCGGACGATCCAGGTCGTCGGCGGCGTGCTCCTCGTCCTCGTCGGCATCGCCCTGGTCACCGGTCTGTGGGACGTCTTCGTGTCGTGGGTGTCGGCGGCCTTCATCACGGACGCGCTGACGGTCATCTGACCCCGCGCGGGTACGGTGGATCCGGATTCCCCGATACCCGAGGAGGCACCGCGACGATGTCCGGACAGGCGGTCACCCACCGGCTCATGCGCCCCGTGCGTGCGGCCTGGCGCTGGCTGACCAGCATGCGCACCGCGCTCATCCTGCTGTTCCTGCTGGCGTTCGCGGCGGTGCCCGGCGCCCTGCTGCCGCAGCGCTCGCTGAACCAGTCGAAGGTCGACGAGTACCTCGCCAACAACGGCACGATGGCGGAGATCTTCGACAAGCTGCAGATGTTCGACGTCTTCTCGTCGTACTGGTTCACCGCCATCTACGTGCTGCTGTTCGCCTCGCTGGTCGGCTGCATCATCCCGCGCTCGTGGGACCACTGGAAGGCGCTGCGCACCCCGCCGGCGCGCGCCCCGCGCAACCTCGCGCGCCTGCCCATGCACGACGCGGGCGTCGTCGGCGCCCCGATCGACGAGGTCCGCGCCGACGTCACGGAGCGCCTGTCCCGCTGGCACGTCACGGCGACCCCGGCGGAGGAGGACCGCGCCGGCGCCGACTCGTTCTCCGCGGAGCGCGGCTACCTGCGCGAGTTCGGCAACCTGGTGTTCCACCTGGGCCTGGTCGCGCTGCTCATCACCGTCGCCCTCGGCCGGATGGTCTACTACGAGGGCCAGGTCATCGTCGTCACGGGGACGGGCACCGACATCGCCGACCCGGCCGTCGAGGACGCCACCGGCACGCCGTTCTGCAACACGGCCGGCGCGAACTTCGACTCGCCGCCGCGCTCGGGAAACATGTTCGACGGCACCGATCTGACCCCCTTCTGCGTCCAGGTCAACACCTTCCACGCGGACTACCTGCCCAACGGCCAGGCGGAGATGTTTCGCTCCGACATCCGCTACGCGGGCCCGGAGGACATGAGGAAGACCCCGGAGGAGTGGACCCCCGGCGAGCTGCGCGTCAACCACCCGCTGCGCATCGGCGGCGACCGCGTGTACCTGCAGGGCCACGGCTTCGCGCCGGCCTTCAGGGTGACGTGGCCGAACGGCGAGTCCCGCACGTCCATCGTCCAGTTCCGCCCGGATGACCCGACGTTCTTCCTGTCCTCCGGTGCCCTGCGCTTCGACCCGCCGGCCGGAATGTACCCGGACCTGTACGAGCGCCGCCAGAACCAGATCGCCATCGAGGGCCTGTTCGCCCCCACCGCGGCATGGAGCGGCGAGAACAACCAGCTGCTCAGCTCGTCCTACCCGGAGATGAGGGACCCGGCCGTCGCCATCGACATCTACCGCGGCGACGCGGGCCTGGACACGGGCATGCCCCAGTCCCTGTTCTCCCTGGACCGCGCCCTCATGCACTCGGGTCAGCTGGAGAAGGCGGCCCGCGTGAATCTCGGCGTCGGCGAGTCGACGACGCTGGACGACGGCACGGTCGTCGAGTTCCTCGGAGCCAAGGAGTTCGTCAACCTGCAGATCTCCCACGATCCGACGCAGCCCTGGGTGCTCGTCTCCGCGGTGGTCATGCTCGGCGGCCTGGCGGTGTCCCTGGCCGTGAAGCGCCGTCGCCTGTGGGTCCGCCTCACGCCCGCCGGCGACGGGGCGACCCGAGTGGAGCTCGGCGGCCTCGCGCGCACCGACCGGGCGGGCTGGGGCGCCGAATTCGACGAATTCGCCCGCGCCGTCCTTCGCCGCCCGGAGCCCGGGGACTGATCCGCGGGCCCCTCCGGTCTCCCGCCCGTTGGGTTACCGGAGGGGGCATGACTACCCTGGAGGGGAACCCCCGGAACCCGCCGCATCCGTCGGCACGCATCATCGGAGTGGATCATGCCGGTCAACAACACCCTGGCGTCGTACTCGGACGTCGCCTTCGCCACCGCGTTCGGCCTGTACGCCGTCGCGCTGCTGGTGCTCATCGCCTTCTACGTCCGCGTGAAGTCGGCGACGGAGGACCGTGCCGAGCTCGGCGCCCGCGAGCAGGAGCTCGTCGCCGTCGGCGCCGGCTCCGCCACCCCGCCGGCCCCCGACCACGGGGCCCCCGACCCGGTAAAGGTCGAGAAGCGCGAGGCCCTCGCCGCGAAGCTCGCCGCCGTCGGCGAGATCCTGGTGTACGTCGGTGTCGCCGTCCACCTGGCCTCGGTCGTCCTGCGCGGCCTGTCCGCGTCCCGCTTCCCGTGGGGCAACCTGTACGAGTACATCGCGATGTTCACCCTCGTCGCGATGGCGGTCGCCGCGGTCGCGCTGCGCCGCGACGAGATGCGCGTGTTCTGGCCGTGGCTGCTCGTCCCGATCATGGCGCTGATGTTCTACGGCGGCACGGAGCTCTACGCCGAGTCCGCCCCGGTCGTCCCGGCGCTGCAGTCCATCTGGTTCCCGATCCACGTCTCCACCGTGATCGTCGGGGCCTCCATCTTCCTGTTGTCGGGCGTCGCGTCGCTGCTGTACGTGCTGCGCATGTGGCAGAAGCCGGGCACGGAGACCGGCGTCGTCGGGGCCGTCGTCCGCCCGCTGCCGTCGGCGAAGGCCCTGGACACGATGGCGTACCGCACGGCCATCTGGGCGTTCCCGCTGTTCTCCCTCGGCGTCGTCTTCGGCGCCATCTGGGCGGAGTCCGCGTGGGGCCGCTTCTGGGGCTGGGACCCGAAGGAGACCGTCTCCTTCGTCACGTGGCTGGTCTACGCGGCGTACCTGCACGCCCGCGCGACGTCCGGCTGGCGCTCCCGCGGCGCGGCGTGGATCAACATCGTCGGCTTCGCCACGATGGTGTTCAACCTGTTCTTCATCAACATGGTCGTCTCCGGCCTGCACTCCTACGCGGGGCTCAACTGATGGGGCGCGAGGCGTGGCCGCTGGCGGCGTTCTTCATCGTCGTCGGACTGCTGTTCACCGTCATGGCGCCGGGCGGCCTGGGGGAGCCGACGCTGGTCCTCGGCATCCTGTTCGGCGTTGCCGCGGTGCTGCCGCCGGAGAAGCTCGCCCCGATGGCGGCCCGGAAGGTCGCCCTCCTCGCCGTCGTCCTGCTCGGCGCCGGCGCGGTCGTCTCCCTGGCCGACTGGGGCCTGGAGCTGGGCAAGGCCTGGGACGTCCTCGGCGCCTTCGGGTTCCTCGGGGGCCTGTTCGTCCTGACGCTCCACGTCGTCATGCGCCGTCGCCTGGGGGAGGGGAGCTGACGTGCGGCTGCTGGTGACCGGCGGCGCCGGCTTCATCGGCGCCAACTTCGTCCTGCGCACGCTCGCCACGCGCCCGGACCACGACGTCACCGTCCTCGACGCGTTCACCTACGCGGCCAATCCCGCGTCCCTGCATGACGACGCGGGCCGCGACCTGTGCGAGGTCGTCCGCGGCGACGTCCGCGACGCGGATCTGGTCGATCGGCTGGTCGCCCGCCACGACGCCGTGGTCCACTTCGCGGCGGAGAGCCACAACGACAACTCGCTGGACGACGCCGGCCCATTCGTCACCACGAACGTCGGCGGCACCGTCACGCTGCTGCAGGCGTGCACGCGCCACGGCGT
>JAEWGK010000030.1 GCA_023388385.1 Actinomycetes bacterium
ACCCTGATGTGCGTGATGGCCCCCATACGGCGGACACAGGCCTGCGCTATCGGACTCACGACGTACATTCCGCCGGCCATCAAGCCCGCGACGAACGGCCCGACCGGACCACCCAATCCCGAAAGCAGCGTCGGCGACAGGGCCAAAATAATTGCCGCAGCGGTCATTCCCGGGCCGAATGCACCGAGTCCCGTGATGACGGTCCGTGTGGCTCGTCCGTCGAGCCCGTGGAACGGCAACCAGGATCGGACATCCTGCCGGGGAGTCTCCTGCTCCGTCCCGATGACCGGGAGTGCGATGACGAACAGCGCCGCCATCAAGGCGAAGACCAGCTTTGTCGGCCATGGCAGGAATCCGGCCACGAGACCGGAGAAGAGCGGACCCCCGGCCAGGCCGATGGCGATGCCCATCGTCGCGACGAAGGTGGCCTTCTTCCGCTCGGTTCGCCCGGCGACAGACTGCACCGCACTCGGGCCCAGAACGAGGATGAGCCCGGAGCAAAGCCCCGTCAGCACCCGCGCCACGAGCAAAACCGCCACGTTGTCGGCGATGAGGTACGCCCCGCACGACGCGACGCCCAACACGCACGCCGCGGTCTGCACCCTTCTGCGACCCCACATCGTCGCGAGGCTCGGGGCAAGCAGGAAGGCCGGCGCCAAGCCGCCCAAGTAGGCCACGAACACGACCGTCAGCATTCCCGAGGAGAACCCGATCTCGGCCCGCAGAAGCTCCATGAGCGGCGTCACGAGGTTCGGCAGCATGAAGGCCGTCACCAGCGGAAGCGCGTAGACCTCAAGTGGCAGGCTTCGGTTTCTCATGGGTGCATGCTAACCCCCTCATGGGGTTAGAGCAAGACATGGGGGCGGTGCTGCATTTATCGCCCAGTGTCCGGCAGTTCAGAACCGGCTGCCCTCCCGCATCAGACGCACCCGGAGCGGGCTGGCGAGGTCATGCCGCCCGCCGCCTCCCCGTCCCCCGACGTGCTGCGGCCGTCGTGGTCCGGCCCCACCGGCCCACGACGGCCACCCACACCACGTCACCGACGCGGCATCACCGCATCACCGCTGATCGATGCCCTCACGGGCCTTGAACTCCAGACGACGGCGGTGGAGGATCGGCTCGGTGTAGCCGGACGGCTGCTCCGTGCCCTTCAGGATGAGCTCCTTCGCGGCCTGCCAGCCGATGGACTTGTCGAAGTCCTCGCACATCGGCAGGTACGCCTCATCGCCGGCGTTCTGGCGGTCGACGACCTCGGCCATCCGCTTGAGCGAATCGATGACCTGCTCCTCGGAGACGACTCCGTGGGTCAACCAGTTCGCCAGCGTCTGGGAGGAGATGCGCAGGGTGGCGCGGTCCTCCATCAGGTCGACGTCGTTGATGTCCGGAACCTTGGAGCAGCCGACGCCCTGCTCGACCCAGCGGATGACGTAGCCGAGGATGGACTGGCAGTTGTTGTCCAGCTCGTTCTGCTTCTCCTCGTCCGACCAGTCCGCCCCCGGCTCGCCGGCCTTCGCCGCATCCACCGGGATGGTCAGCAGGTCGGCCTTGGTGTCGCGGCGCCCCTCGGTCATGAGCTTGTCCTGGACGCCGAAGACGTCGACCTCGTGGTAGTGGGTCGCATGCAGCACCGCACCCGTCGGCGACGGCACCCACGCGGTGGAGGCGCCCTGCTTCGGCTGGCCGATCTTCTGCTCCAGCAGCTCGGCCATCTGCTCGGTCATCGCCCACATGCCCTTGCCGATCTGCGCCTTGCCCTGCAGGCCGTGCGCCAGGCCGGCATCGACGTTGTTGTCCTCGTAGGCCAGCATCCACGGGGCGGTCTTCTGCACCGCCTTGCGGTAGACCGGGCCCGCCTGCATCGACGTGTGGATCTCATCGCCAGTGCGATCCATGAAGCCGGTGTTGATGAACACCACGCGCTCCGAGACCTCCTTGATGCACGCATCAAGATTGACCGAGGTGCGGCGCTCCTCATCCATGAGGCCCACCTTCATGGTGTTGCGCTCCAGACCCAGCAGATCCTCGACATCGGCGAACAGCGCGTTGGTGAACGCGGCCTCGTCCGGGCCATGCTGCTTCGGCTTGACGATGTAGATGGAGCCGGTACGGGAGTTCTTCCGCTTGTTGTCCTGATCGAGGCCCGGGATCGCGCAGATCGGGGTGATGACCGCATCCATGATCCCCTCGAAGATCTCGTTGCCGTCGCGGTCGAGGATCGCCGGATTGCGCATCAGGTGGCCGACGTTGCGGATGAGGTTGAGGGAGCGGCCATGCAGGACCCGCTGATTGCCCTCCAAATCCGTGTAGACCCGATCATCGTGGATCGCCCGCTTGGCCGGCTTGCCGCCCTTGATGATGTCGAGCGCCAGGTCGCCGATATTCAGGCCCAGCCAGTTGCTGTACCCGAGGGTCTTGTCCGCCGCGTCGACCGCGGCGACGGAATCCTCGAGGTCCATGATGTTGGTGACGGCGGCCTCCAGGACGATGTCCTTGACGCCGGCCTTGTCGGTCTTGCCGACCGGGGACTCCGGATCGATGAGGATCTGGATGTGCAGGCCGTTGTGCTTCAGGTAGATGGAGGTCGGGTTCTCGAGTTCGCCGGTGTAGCCCACCAGAACCTCCGGCTGGCGCAGGCCGACCTGCTCGCCGTTCACGGTGGCGGCGAAGCGGCCGTCGACGATGGCGTAGCCCTCGGCGTCCGCGTGGGAGCCCTCCACCAGCGGGACGGCCTTGTCCAGGAAGTCGCGGCCCCAGGCGATGACACGATCGCCGCGGACCTTGTTGTAGCCCGGGGTGTCCTTCTCCGCGCCACCCTCCTCGGAAATCGCATTCGTGCCGTACAGGGCGTCGTACAGGGAGCCCCAGCGGGCGTTGGCGGCGTTGATGGCGAAGCGGGCGTTGAGCACCGGGACGACCAGCTGCGGGCCGGCGGTGACGGCGATCTCGTCGTCGACGTTGGCGGTGGTGACCTGGTACTCGCCCGGCTCGTCGACCAGGTAGCCGATCTCCTTCAGGAACGCGACGTAGGCGTCCATGTCCTGCTTGCCCGGGTTCTCGCGGTACCAGTCGTCGAGCTTGGCCTGCAGCTCGTCACGGACAGCAAGAAGCTCCTCATTGCGCGGGGTGTGCTTGGCGACGATGTCGCCGAAGCCCTGCCAGAAGGCCTCCTTGTCCTCGATGCCCGCGGCGGGAAGCGCGGTGTCGTTGACGAAGTCGTACAGGACCTTGGCGACCTGGAGGCCGCCGGCCGTGATGCGCTCGGTCATTTCTCTCCTCACGTGCGTTGCGAAGACGGTGCGGTGCCGTCATATCATTCTGCGCCCACACCATATGTGATCCGGGTAACGCGCGGGGGGAAGAAACGTGACCCCTCCCCCATATCCGGGCGACCGGCGGCACCGATTGGCCCCGCCCCGGAGGCGTCCTCCGGTGCCCCCGCACCGCCCGGGACCGGTGCGGATCACGGCCCGCGGGAGGTCCGTCGCCGGCATGCGGCATGCCCGGCGACACGCCCTCCCGGAGGGCGGTGACGATCATGCGGAGATAAGCACCCCCGGCACCCCCACCCCGCGCCCGTCCAAAAGCCAGGCTTGCGAACTTCGTGGCCAATCCCGCGTCATGGGGGGTGACCGAAAACCGGTTCCGCCAAACGGAAAAGTCGCAGGTCTTGCCATACGCACCTGACCATCTGCACTTTTGCGGAATCGTGACAGATCCAGGGTGTTCGCATTCTTCGCAACTTCGAATGCAAGGGTCCGAAAAATTTACAACGCCGTTACGCTTGACGGTCTCCCCCGGACGCGGCCATGATGTGAACCAGAGCACGTGACGGAGCCCCGCCCCGCGGGGCGGCCGCCGTCCGTGATCAACGGCCAGTCACCTGGCCGTCCAGGCGATCACCACCGCCCGGACAACGCTCCCCTGCATCCCGCATGAAAAGGAAGTGACACCGGATATGTCGAACGTCGGCAAGGCCCGCACCGCCGAGGAAATCCAGAAGGACTGGGACGAGAACCCCCGCTGGAAGGGCATCTCCCGCAACTACACCGCCGAGCAGGTCGCCGAGCTCCAGGGCACCGTCGTCGAGGAGAACACCCTCGCCCGCCGCGGTGCCGAGATCCTGTTCGACGCCATCACCGCCGAGGGCGACGGCTACATCAACGCCCTGGGCGCCCTGACCGGTAACCAGGCCGTCCAGCAGGTCCGTGCCGGCCTGAAGGCCGTCTACCTGTCCGGCTGGCAGGTCGCCGGCGACGCCAACCTGGCCGCCCACACCTACCCGGATCAGTCCCTGTACCCGGCCAACTCCGTGCCGCAGGTCGTCCGCCGCATCAACAACGCCCTGCTGCGCGCCGACGAGATCGCCCGCGTCGAGGGTGACGACTCCGTCGAGAACTGGCTCGTCCCGATCGTCGCGGACGGCGAGGCCGGCTTCGGTGGCGCCCTCAACGTCTACGAGCTGCAGAAGGCCATGATCGCCGCCGGCGCCGCCGGCACCCACTGGGAGGACCAGCTGGCCTCCGAGAAGAAGTGCGGCCACCTGGGCGGCAAGGTCCTCATCCCGACCCAGCAGCACATCCGCACCCTGAACTCGGCCCGCCTGGCCGCCGACGTCGCGAACACCCCGACCGTCGTCGTCGCCCGCACCGACGCCGAGGCCGCCACCCTGATCACCTCCGACATCGATGACCGCGACAAGCCGTTCATCACGGGTGACCGCACCGCCGAGGGCTACTACCACGTGCAGAACGGCCTCGAGCCCTGCATCGCCCGCGCGAAGTCCTACGCCCCGTACGCGGACATGATCTGGATGGAGACCGGCACCCCGGACCTCGAGCTCGCCAAGAAGTTCGCCGAGGGCGTCCGCTCCGAGTTCCCGGACCAGCTGCTGGCCTACAACTGCTCCCCGTCGTTCAACTGGTCCGCGCACCTGGAGAAGGACGAGATCGCCAAGTTCCAGAACGAGCTGGGCGCCATGGGCTTCAAGTTCCAGTTCATCACCCTGGCCGGCTTCCACGCCCTGAACTACTCCATGTTCGACCTGGCCTACGGCTACGCCCGCGAGCAGATGACCGCCTTCGTCGACCTGCAGAACCGCGAGTTCGAGGCGGCCAAGGAGCGCGGCTTCACCGCCGTCAAGCACCAGCGCGAGGTCGGCGCCGGCTACTTCGACAAGATCGCCACCACGGTCGACCCGAACTCCTCCACCACCGCCCTGAAGGGCTCCACCGAGGAGGGCCAGTTCCACTAAGCCGCTCCGCGGCTCGTCCGGCCCCGTCCACGTGACGGGCCCGCGACGCGGAACCCCGAACGGCCCCCGCCCGGCTTCCCGCCGGACGGGGGCCGTTCGCGTGCGCAGGGGATTCGGGTCATCCGCGTCATCCGCAGGCGGATGCCCGGGTAATCTCCGGTACATGCCCAAGACGTACGTGGGGTCCCGGCTGCGTCAGCTACGGCGAGAACGGGACATGAGCCAGGCGGCGCTCGCGCAGGCGCTCGGGCTGTCCGCGAGCTACGTCAACCAGATCGAGCACGACGTCCGGCCGCTGACGGTGCCGGTGCTGCTGCGGATCACGGAGACCTTCGGAGTCGACGCCACCTTCTTCTCGCGTGACGACGACTCGCGCCTGCTCGCCGAGGTCCAGGACGTGATCCTGGACAAGGAGATCTCGCGGTCGCCGGTCGATCTGCGGGAGATCTCCGATCTGGTGCGCAACCACCCGGAGATCGCCCGGACGATGGTGGACGTCCACCGCCGATACCGCAACGTCACGGACAAGCTGTCGCTGGCGACGGAGGGCCGCTTCGAGGACTCCGGCGCGGACGGGGAGGACGGCGCCGGGCCGCGGCCACGGCGTGCGCAGGCGCTGACGATGCCGCACGAGGAGGTGCGGGACTACTTCTACGAGCGCCAGAACTATCTGGCCGCCGTCGACGCCGGCGCGGAGTCCCTGGCCCGCGAACTGGGGGTGGCCGACGCCGACGCGGACGTGGAGGCGCTGCTCGCGGGCAGGCTGCGCGACGCCCACGGGGTGCGCATCAGCTACGACGCGGACATGGGCGACGTGCAGCACACGTTCGAGCCCCGCACGGGCGAGCTGGTGCTGGCCCGCCACCTGTCTCCGGGGCAGAAGGCGTTCCGCATGGCGACGGAGCTGGGCTACTTCGAGTACGGCGACGTCATCCGGGATTCGGTGGCCGACGGGCACTTCACGTCGGACGAATCGCGGAAGCTGGCGCTGCGGGGCGTGGCGACGTACTTCGGCGCGGCGCTCATGCTCCCGTACGAGGACTTCCATGGCGCCGCGGAGCGCAACCGCTACGACATCGAGTCGTTGTCCCGGCACTACGGGGTGGGCTACGAGACGATCTGCCACCGGCTGTCGACGATGCAGCGCCCGGGCCTGCGCGGCATCCCGTTCACGTTCGTCCGCGTCGATCGCGCCGGCAACATGTCCAAGCGCCAGTCGGCGACGGGCTTCCACTTCACGCACTC
>JAEWGK010000043.1 GCA_023388385.1 Actinomycetes bacterium
CGGTCAAGCGGTCGTCGCCGACCGGACGGCCGAGGGCCTCGGCATGCTCGTCGCCCCGCGGATCCGCGAGCACCGCCCACCGTGCCAGCACCTGCAGCGGGGCGCGGCGGAAGGTCCGGGAGGTCTCTCCGATGGTCTCCGGGGTGATCCGGTCGGCCACGCGCAGCGCGGCGGCGAGGGCCGGGTCGGCGACGACGCCGTCGTCCGGCACGGTCGGGTCCGCGCCTTCCAGCCACGCCGACGAGCGGGCGCCGCGCAGCACCGACTCCGCGCCGGTGACGTTCCACTTCCGCAGATTGACGCGGTGGCGGTGGACCGCGGCGATCGCGTCGGTTGCCCGGGCGGCGGCGTCGGCGACGCCGTCAAGCTCCATGAGGGGGGCCAGCGGGTCGCGGGCCGGGGTGGCGGCGGGAGTGCTCATGGGCCTCCACGATAGGGCACGGGGCCCGCTCGCCGACCGTCGGCCGCCCGCCCCGGGGCGGCGACCTGGCGGAATCGCCGCCGAACTTGTGCCCCTTCCGCATGGCGCTACCACCCCGACCGGGTAGTATTCTTATTCGACCCACGGCAACGACCCGATGAATCCCGCAGGAGGACGACACGTGAGCAGCGACAACAAGGGCCTGTACACCGACGGAACCGAGAACCTGGCGCCCCGCGTCGACTCGATTCCGCTGAGCGACGTGGATGCCCACGAGCGCGGCACCGCCTCCATCGGCACCCTGGTCTCCGCGGCCTCCTCCCAGGTCTCCGAGCTGGTCCGCTACGAGGTCGAGCTTGCGAAGGCCGAGATCGCCGAATCCGCCAAGAGCGGCGCCATCGGCGGCGGCCTGTTCGGCGCCGCGGGCGTCGTGCTGCTCTACTCGACCTTCTTCTTTTTCTTCTTCATCGCCGCGCTGCTCGCCGTCTGGCTGCCCTGGTGGGCAGGTTTCCTGATCACGTTCGCCATCATGCTGGTCATCGCCGGCATCCTGGCCCTCATCGGCCTGAAGAAGGTCAAGGGCGTGAAGAAGCCGGAGAAGACCATCGAGTCCGTCCAGGATCTCAAGACCGTCGTCCCGTCCAAGAAGGGCGGCTCCGCCACCCGCGGCGTCAAGCACCGCGACGCCGACTACGGCCTGTACACCTAGGCCAGCCGGGCACGGCCGTGACGCGCACCGATTCACCGGTGTCCGCCCCGCACGCCGACGACCTGCTGCTCGAGGGACCCTGGCGCCACCGCATGGCGCATTCCCGCGGACAGCGCTTCCACGTCGCGGAGTGCGGGGCCTCGTCGTCCCCGCTGGTCCTGCTGCTGCACGGCGCGACCGGCGGCTGGTTCGACTGGCGCCACCAGATGACCCCGCTGGCCGACGCAGGCTTCCACGTCGTCGCCGCGTCCCTGCGCGGCTGGGGCACGTCCGACCGCACCCCCGACGGCTACCGGCAGGACGTCGCCGCCGATGACATGGCCGGGCTCATCCGGTCCCTCGGTCACGGCTCCGCCGTCGTCGGCGGCACGGGCCTCGGCGCCGTCGTCGGCTGGACGATGGCGATGCGTCACGCCCGCCTCGTCCGCGGCCTCGCCACCGTCGCCGGCGCCCATCCGCTGCTGTGGGAGCCGCATTCGGCCAAGCGCGGGCAGCCGACCGCGGAGCTGTGGCACCTCGCCCGCACCGTCAGCAGGCGGAGGCTGCCGGGCCGGCCCGCCCCCGGCGCGGAGCAGCTCGCCGACGCGCTGCTGGCCTACGCCGGCGACGGCTACCTGGACTCCGACGACGGGCGGCTGACCCGCCGCCTGCACGTCACGTCGATGGCCACCGGCGCCTCGGAGCCGATGATCGCCCACGTCCGGTGGCTGACCAACGCCGTTGCCGCGCGCCGCGCCCGCTGGCTGGCGGGCATGGCGGAGTCCGCGACGGTCAACCGCACCGTCGGCGGAGCCCCGCCGGTGTTCATGATCCACGGCGGCGATGATCGGCTCATCCCCGCCACGCTTGCGACGATGACGCTCGACCTGACCGGCCGCGGCAACTGCCGGGGCATCATGGCCGTCGACGGCGCCGGGCATTTCCCGCAGCTGGAGGACCCGGCGACGGTGAACGAGGCGCTCATCCGCTTCGCGGCGGCGCCGGGGCGCTGATTCCGGACCGCCCCGCCGGCTCCCCTACCCGATGCAGTCGCCGGTGCCGACCGGCGCCCCGCCTCCCCGGCCCGCGACGTCGAGGTGGGAGCGCAGCTCCTCCAGCGTGAGGGCGTAGCCCGTCATGTCCACGCCGACGCCGGCGCCGAAGATGAGGCCCAGCAGGCGGCCGTCGGGGTCCACGAACGGGCCGCCGGAGTTGCCCTGGCGGACGTCGGCGCGCAGCACGTAGACCTCGCGGTCGATGGACGTGCGGGAGTAGATGTCGAAGCCGCGCAGCATGACGCGGTTCTCCACGCGGGCCGGCACGGCGGTGTACGGGCCCGCACCCGGGAAGCCCAGCACGACGCCGCCGTCGCCCGGGAAGACCGGGCCGGAGGCCAGCTCCAGCGCGGGCAGCGGCAGACCGGGGATGCGGAGGATCGCGACATCCTCGCCGGGGTCGAAGCTGATCACGTCGGCGTCGAGCGTGCCGGCGACGGTGTCCAGGCGAACCGTGTCGGCGCCCGCGACGACGTGCGCGTTCGTGACGACGGTGTCCGGCGAGACGACGAAGCCCGAACCCTGCTGCAGGCGCCCGCAGCGCTGGGCCTCGCCGATGACCTGGACGATGGAGGGGCGGATGCGCTCCACCAGCGCCGGATCGGCGAGCGACGGGTCGGCCGGGCTCGTGTCCTCGACCCGCCGGTCCTGCTCGAACGGGGAGATGACCTGCGGGATGCCCGTCTCGTCGAGGCGGCGGACCAGCAGGCCCGGCACGCGGGTCAGCTCCGACGGCGCGAGCGCGTCGACGGTGCCCAGCACCTTCGAGCCCCGGATGGTGCCGCCCAGCTGCCCGGGCACGGCGGCGGCGAGCGGCATGGCGATGATCCAGGCGACGATGAGCGACATGATCATCTGGAACACCGACCCGAGGCCGGCGTCCAGTCCGACGCCCATCGGCGTGCGGATGGCGTTGCGCAGCGACTGGCCCGCCATCCCGCCGACGGCCTGACCGATGACGATGAGGATGACGATGGTCGCCACGCCCACGAACAGGCGGAGCACCGGCTGCTCGACGAGGTTCATCGCCGGCGGCGCCAGGAAGTAGCCGACGATGCCGCCGGCGATCACGCCGACGAAGGAGAGCAGGGAGCTGGCGATGCCCTGCTTCCACCCCGACCACATCGCCGACAGGGCGATGGCGACGAGGACGATGTCGAGGATCGCCGAAGGGTTCATCGCAGGCGGCCTCCCATCCCGAAGGATTCCCGGTTGGCGGACGCGGCGAGCGTCGCGCGCAGATCATGGACTGTGGAATGGTCCCACGGTACGGCCCATCCGGCCGCATCGAGGAGATGCGCGAGGACTCCGCCGGTGAATCCCCACACGACGAAGTCGCCGACGCGAAACGCCGGGCCCGACCAGGAGCCGTAGCCGACGGTCAGGCGGTTGCCCGGATCGATGAGATCGGCCAGCGGCACCTGCAGCACGGCGTCCGTCTCCGCCGGGTCCACGACGCGCAGCGGGTGCGGGTCATGCCAGTAGGCCAGGACCGGGTGGACGGCGAAGCCCGTGCGGGCGATGTCAATGGAGTCGAGCACCCGAAGCGGCGTCACCGAGGAGCGGGCCAGGCCCGTCTCCTCCTCCGCCTCCCGCAGGGCCGTGTCGACGGGACCCGCGTCGCCCGGATCGGCCTTGCCGCCCGGGAAGGACATCTGGCCCGCGTGGCTGCGCAGCTCGGGCGACCGGTGGGTGAGCACGACCAGCGAGTCCTCCGGCCGGTCGACCGCCGCGGCGTCACCGCCGAGAAGGACGAGCACCGCGGACGCGCGGCCCTCCGCGTCGTCCGGCCGCCGGGTCGACGCGGCGCGGCGCAGGGCCTCCAGACCCGGGTCGCCGCCGTCGTCCAGCACGGGGCCGAGCCATGGGGGCACGACCTCGATGCCGCGGTGCGGCGCCGGGAACCCGCCGGTCGCGCCCGTCACGCGAGGGCCCCCCGCACCGCGGCGTCGAGGTCCGCCGTACTCTCGAAGACCCGCGGCAGCACGGCGCGGACCTCGCCGCGGCCGTCCAGGATCACGGTCACCGGCTGGACGCGCGGCAGCGCCAGGGCGGGGCCTGCGACGTCGTCGGTGTCCTGGAAGCTCCACAGGTCCACGCCGACGTCCTGCAGGAACGCCGCCCCGCGCGCCGGCGACAGCGACTGCTGCACCAGCGCGACCTGCACGTCGGGGGTCTCCGCGGCCCACTGCTCCAGCACCGCCATCTCCTCGCGGCACGGCGCGCAGGACCAGGCCCAGAAGTTCACGACGGCCGGGCGGCCGTGCAGGGCGGCCCCGACGTCGATGCTCCCCTGTCCGTCCGAGCCCAGACACGGCAAAACGACACCGGCCAGCGGACCGCCGTCGGCGGCCGCCGCCTCCGCGGCGCCAGGGGCGGGTTCCGGGCAGGCGGGCCGGCTGGCGACCGGCTCGGCCGGAGGCGTGGCGTCCGCGGACGCACCCCCACCCACGCCACCTGCGCCACCCGTCGTCTGCGCGACGGCGAACCACACGAGCGCGATGGTGCCCGCGACGGCGACGAGGATCATCGCCCAGCGCGACGGAGAGAGGTTCACTTCTCGTCCTCCCCCAGGCCGGCCATCGCCAGCAGCCGGTCGCGGTTGTCGCCCTTGACCAGGCGCGCGGCCTCCGCCGGCTCCTCCGGGCCCGCCATTCCGTACGACGGGCAGTCGAACGCCAGGAAGCACGCCCCGCACGCCGCGCGGCGCGAATGGCACACGCGGCGGCCGTGGAAGATGAGGCGGTGGGAGAACCACGTCCACTCCGGGCGCTCGATGACCTCCATCATCTCGCGCTCCACCCGGACAGGGTCGGTCTCCCCCGTGAGGCCCAGGCGGCGCACCAGCCGGCCGAAGTGCGTGTCGACGGTCAGGCCGGGCACCCCGAATGCGTTGCCCAGCACCACGTTCGCGGTCTTCCGGCCGACGCCGGGCAGCTTCACCAGGTCCTCCAGGCGTCCCGGCACCTCCCCGCCGTGGTCCTGCACCACCCCCGTGGCGAAGCCGATGAGGTTCGCGGCCTTCGCCCGGTAGAAGCCGGTGGACCGGATCACCTCCTCCAGCTCGGCCACCGCGGCGCCGGCGAGCGCCGGGGCGTCCGGCCAGCGCCGGAAGAGCTCGGGCGTCACCATGTTGACGCGGGCGTCGGTGCACTGCGCCGACAGGATCGTCGCAACGCACAGCTCATACGGGTCGCGGAAGTCGAGCTCGCAGTGCGCGTCCGGGTAGGCGGCGGCGAGCGTGCGGTTGACGCGGCGGGCGCGCCGCACCATCCCGAGGCGCGTCTCCCGCCCACGCGCCGCCGGATGCGCCCCGGGGCGGCGGCGCCGCGCGGGGGTGATGGAGCCCGCCGGCGCGGTCGGCGTCGGCAGCCCCATCCCGTTGCGGGCGGCGGGGACGGGGACGTCGGCGGTGGTGGCGGTCATGGCCGCAATCCTAGCCGTCGGCCCGACATGCCCAGTCGCGTGACGACGGCGGCCGGGCGGGACGCCGGCATCCGGGGCATCGCGAAGGGAAACGGCGGATCGGCGGAGGTGCCGCGTGGGCAACAAACGGGGAAAAGTGATGCAGATAACCCGCGATTCCCTCCCCATATGTACAGTTGGTCACAGCAGGGCCCGGACCCGCGGAAGTGTCACAGTCCCTCCCGGGCCGGGAGGCGTTAACGGCGTTGTGCCGTAGGGACGCCGTGGAGGAACGTATTCCCGCAACTCGAACGGAGCAGTCGTGGATGATGTGAAGGCCATTCTCTCGCGCGCAGGCGTGTTCCAGGGCGTGGACCCGGATGCGGTGAGCTCCCTGCTCGGGGAACTCGAGACCGTCCGCTTCCCGCGGGGCGCGACCATCTTCAACGAGGGCGAGCCCGGCGACCGGCTGTACATCATCATCAGCGGCAAGGTGAAGCTCGCCCGGCACTCCGCCGACGGCCGCGAAAACCTGCTGACCATCATGGGCCCGTCCGACATGTTCGGCGAGCTGTCCATCTTCGACCCGGGCCCGCGCACCTCCTCCGCCGTGTGCGTCACGGAGGTCACCGCCGCGTCGATGAACTCCGACCTGCTGCACAACTGGGTCGCGGAGCACCCCGACATCACGTCCCAGCTGCTGCGCATGCTGGCGCGCCGCCTGCGCCGGACGAACAACTCGCTGGCGGACCTCATCTTCACGGACGTCCCGGGCCGCGTCGCCAAGGCCCTGCTGGGCCTGGCCAACCGGTTCGGCGCACCCGAGGGCCCGAACCTACGCGTCACCCACGATCTGACGCAGGAGGAGATCGCGCAGCTCGTCGGCGCCTCGCGCGAGACCGTCAACAAGGCCCTCGCCGAGTTCGCCCACCGCGGCTGGATCCGCCTGGAGGGCAAGTCGGTGCTCATCACCGACGCCGAGCGCCTGGCGAAGCGCGCCCGCTAGGGGGCG
>JAEWGK010000060.1 GCA_023388385.1 Actinomycetes bacterium
AGGGCGAGCCGTGCGTCTACGGCGACCCGGACGGCGACCGCACGGTCGTGCTCGTCGGCGGCTCCCACAGCGAGCAGTGGTTCCCGGCACTCGACGCCGTGGCCCGCGAACGGCACTGGCGCATGCCCGTGGTCCTGCGCCAGGGCTGCGGCCTGGCGCTGGGCCCCATCGAGGGCGTCAACGAGGCGTGCCCGGAGTGGACGGAGGCCGTCGTCGAGCATCTGGAGAAGATCAGGCCCGACGCCGTGGTCTTCAGCGCCACGCGCCCGGAGGGCGTCCAGGGCTTCGAGGGCGATCGCAACGGCGACTACGTGCCGGAGCCGTACGTGAGGTTCTGGGACGAGCTCGATCGCCTGGACATCCCCTTCGCCGCCCTCCGCGACAACCCCTGGCCCACCGACGCCGATGGCCGACCGTTCGATCCCACCGAGTGCATCGCGGAGGCCGAGGGCCTGCGGTCGGGTGACGACGGGCCCCGCTCCGGCGGCGACGCCGACACCGACGTCCCCGACGGCCGCACCGGCCCCCACGGCTGCTCCTTCAAGCGGGAGATCGCGCTCGACGACGACAACCCGGCCGACCGCATCCTCGAGGACTACCCGGGCGCCCTGTCCGTCGACATGACCGACGCCATCTGCCCGGGCGACGAGTGCGACCCGGTCATCGGCAACGTCTACGTCTACCGCGACTCCAATCACCTAACCCAGGCCTACGTCCTGACCATGCAGACGGAGCTCTCCCGCCGGCTCGACCGGTTCCTCCGATAGCGGCGAGCGGGCCGCGGGCGAACCCGCGACCACGTGCGGCCGCAGGAGGCGGCGACGTTCCCGGGACCTAGCGGCGCTTGCGCTTCGGGCCGTTCCTGCCCTTCTTCGGCGGGCGGGCGGAGTGGCCCTTCGCCACGGCGCCGGGGCCGCCGGCCTGGCCGCCGCCGAGGTCGAGCTTCGACAGATCGATGCCGTCCATGCCC
Source organism: Actinomycetes bacterium (assembly GCA_023388385.1). GTDB lineage: Bacteria > Actinomycetota > Actinomycetes > Mycobacteriales > Mycobacteriaceae > Corynebacterium. Next base: position 971 of record JAEWGK010000060.1, read on the forward strand.
GGGGGCAGCTGGTCGCCGAACTGCTTCTGCAGCTCCTTCATGTCCGGCATGCCCTCTCCCATTCCCGGCATCCCCGGCATCCCGGGCATGCCCTGCGGACCGCGGCCCTTGCGGCCCTTCTTGCGCTTGCGGTTGGACTGGCGGCCGCCGGGCAGGCCCATGCGCCCGGCCATCTGGCTCATCATTTTTTTGGCTTCGTTGAAGCGGTCGACCAGCTGGTTGATCTCGGAGACGGTGACGCCCGAGCCATTGGCGATGCGCTTGCGGCGGGAGGCGTTGAGGATCTTCGGGTTGGCGCGCTCCTCCGGCGTCATGCCGCGGATGATCGCCTGCACGCGGTCGAGCTGCTTCTCGTCGACCATGTCGGCGATCTCCGACATCTGGGAGCCGCCCGGCATGAGCTTGAGCAGGTTGCCGATGGGCCCCATGCGGCGGATCGTCAGCATATGCTCGAGGAAGTCATCGAGGGTGAGCTCGCCGGTGCCCATCTTCGCGGCCGTGGCCTCGGCCTGCTTGGCGTCGAAGACCTGCTCCGCCTGCTCGATGAGCGTGAGGATGTCGCCCATGCCCAGGATGCGGTTGGCCATGCGGTCCGGGTGGAAGACGTCGAAGTCCTCCAGCTTCTCGCCGGTCGACGCGAACAGGATGGGCTTGCCGGTGACCTCGCGGATGGACAGGGCCGCGCCGCCGCGGGCGTCGCCGTCCAGCTTGGTCAGCACGACGCCGGTGAAGTCGACGCCGTCGCGGAACGCCTGCGCGGTGGTGACGGCGTCCTGGCCGATCATCGAATCGATGACGAACAGGACCTCGTCCGGGTCGATGGCGGCGCGGATGTCCGACGCCTGCTTCATCAGCACCTCGTCGATGCCCAGGCGGCCGGCGGTGTCGACGATGACCACGTCGTGGCGGTGCTGACGCGCGTAGGCCATGCCGCGGCGGGCGGCCTCCACCGGGTCGTCGCCGGACGTGCCCATTTCATGGACGGAGTCGATGGCGGTGCCGGGGAACGGCGCGAACGTCGGCACTCCAGCGCGCTCGCCGACGATCTGCAGCTGCTGGACAGCTCCCGGACGCTGCAGGTCGCAGGCGACCAGGACCGGGGTGTGGCCCTGCTTGGCCAGGTGCTTCGCCAACTTGCCCGCCAGCGTCGTCTTGCCCGCGCCCTGGAGGCCGGCGAGCATGATGACGGTCGGCGGGTTCTTCGCCATGTTGAGGCGGCGAGTCTCGCCGCCGAGGATCTGGATGAGCTCCTCGTTGACGATCTTGACGACCTGCTGCGCCGGGTTCAGCGCCTGCGAAACCTCCTCGGAGGCCGCGCGCTCCTTGATCCGCTTGATGAAGGCGCGGACGACGGGCAGCGAGACATCGGCCTCCAGCAGCGCCAGCCGGATCTCCCGGGCCGTGGCGTTGATGTCGGCCTCGCTCAGGCGGCCCTTGCCGCGCAGATCCTTCAGTGCGCCGGTGAGCCTGTCGGACAGCGATTCGAACACGCGTCTGCTCCCTGTGTCTGTGGTCGGCGGGGACGGCGGTCGACGGCCGCGGCCCCCGGTCGGGCTTCAACCAGGTAACCATACCCGCCGGCCGCCCCGTCCCTGGCAGGCGGTTCCGCGCGGCGGCGGGTTCGCAACGGACGCGGGAGCCGTCGTGACGCATCACGTG
>JAEWGK010000097.1 GCA_023388385.1 Actinomycetes bacterium
GGCGCCGCCCGCCCCCCGCGACGGGGCCGCCGCCGCGGCGGTCGGCGCGGCGGCTCCGGCGACGCGCCGCGCGTCGACAAGCGCCCGCTGTACGACGCGCTGGACGGCGTCCGCCTGGCGGAGGCCCGCACCTTCCGCAAGCGGCTGAAGCGTGCGTCGGCGCCGAACGCGGTCCACGCCATCGGCGAGGACATCGAGCTGGCCAGGATGCGTGTCGAGGAGCGGCGCGAGTCGCTGCCGCGCATCACCTATCCCGCGCAGCTGCCGGTGTCGGCGCGGCGCGACGACATCGCGGCGGCGATCCGGGATCACCAGGTCACAGTCATCGCCGGCGAGACCGGCTCCGGCAAGACCACCCAGATCCCGAAGATGCTGCTCGAGCTCGGCTACGGCGTCCGCGGCCGCATAGGCCACACGCAGCCGCGCCGCATCGCCGCCCGCTCCGTCGCCGAGCGCATCGCCGAGGAACTGGGCGAGCGGATCGGCGAGCACGTCGGCTACGCCATCCGCTTCGACGACCGGGTCTCCGACCGCACGGCCGTGAAGCTCATGACCGACGGCATCCTGCTGACGGAGATCCAGCGCGACCGGCTGCTGCTCGACTACGACGCGATCATCATCGACGAGGCCCACGAGCGGTCCCTCAACATCGACTTCCTGCTCGGCTACCTCAGGCGGCTGCTGCCGAAGCGCCCGGATCTGAAGGTCGTCATCACCTCGGCGACCATCGACCCGGAGCGCTTCGCCCGCCACTTCGCCGACGCCGACGGCGAGCCGGCCCCCGTCATCGAAGTGTCGGGGCGCACCTACCCCGTCGAGATCCGGTACCGGCCGTTGGTCGAGGAGACCGTCGACAGGCGCGGCGAGGTGCGGCAGACCGACGTCGACCAGATCGACGGCGTCATCGCCGCCTGCGAGGAGCTGATGCGCGAGGGCGACGGCGACATCCTGGTGTTCTTCTCCGGCGAGCGCGACATCCGCGAGGCCGCGGAGGCCATCGAGGGCCGGAAGTGGCGCGGCGTGGAGGTCCTTCCGCTGTTTGGCCGGCTGTCCAACGCCGAGCAGCACCGCGTCTTCGGCCCGCATTCGCAGCGGCGCATCGTGCTGGCGACGAACATCGCCGAGACGTCGCTGACGGTCCCCGGCATCCGCTACGTCATCGACACCGGCACCGCCCGCATCAGCCGCTACTCCACCCGCACGAAGGTGCAGCGGCTGCCCGTCGAGCCGATTTCGCAGGCGTCGGCGAACCAGCGCTCGGGCCGATGCGGCCGCGTCGCCGACGGCATCGCCATCCGCCTGTACTCGGAGGAGGATTTCCTCTCCCGCCCCGAGTTCACGGACCCGGAGATCCTGCGCACGAACCTGGCCAGCGTCATCCTGCAGATGGCCTCGCTGCGCCTCGGCCGCGTCGAGGACTTCCCGTTCGTCGAGCCGCCGGAGCGCAAGGCCGTCCGCGACGGCGTGCAACTGCTCGACGAGCTCGGGGCGTTGTCCAACGCCGCCGACAAGGACGCGCCGCCGGAGCTCACCCCCGTCGGCCGCGAGCTGGCCAAGCTGCCGGTCGACCCGCGCTTCGCCCGCATGCTCATCGAGGCCCACCGCAACGGCGCGCTCCACGAGGTCACCGTCATCGTCGCGGCGCTGAGCCTCCAGGACGTCCGCGAGCGGCCGTTGGACAAGCAGGCCCAGGCCGACCAGGCCCACGCCCGATTCAAGGACGAATCCGGCGACTTCGCCTCCCTGCTCAGGCTGTGGGAGCACCTGCGCGCGAAGCGTCGCGAGTTGTCCGGCAACCAGTTCCGCAAGCTGTGCCAGCGGGAGTTCCTGCACTACATGCGCGTGCGCGAGTGGCAGGACCTGGTGCGCCACCTCAACCAGGTCGCCGCCCAGATGGGCTGGAACTGGTCCGCGGAATCCAACGATCCGTCGCCAGAGGCCATCCACCAGTCCCTGCTTGCGGGCCTGCTGTCCCAGATCGGCGTCCGGGAGGGCGACGGCAAGGAGTTCACGGGCACCCGCAACACCCGCTTTCTCGTGCACCCGGCGTCGTGCCTGTCGAAGAAGCCGCCGCGGTGGGTCATGGCCGCCGAGATCGTCGAAACCTCCCGTCTGTTCGCCCGAGACGTCGGCCGCATCGAGCCGGCGTGGGTGGAGCGCGCCGCCGCGCACCTGCTCAAGCACCAGTACTCGGAACCGCACTGGTCGTCGAAGCGCGGTGCGGCGATGGCGTACCAGCGTTCGACGCTCTACGGCGTGCCCGTCGTCGTCGACCGCCTGGTGCCGTACCACCGCATCGACCCGGAGGCGTCGCGGGACATGTTCCTGCGCCACGCCCTCGTCGAGGGCGACTGGACGACGCACCACCGCTTCTTCGACCACAATCGCGCGCTGCTGGAGGAGGCCGCCGCGGTCGAGGACAAGGCCCGCCGCCGCGGCATCGTCGTCGACGACGACACCCTTCATGCGTTCTACGACGCGCGGGTGCCCCGCGAGGTGGTCACCGCCGCGCACTTCGATCGCTGGTGGAAGAAGGCGTCGCGTGACGACGCCCACCTGCTCGACTTCGATCCCGATGCGCTGCTCGACCCCGATGCGGACTCCGTCACGGGCGCCGACTTCCCGGATCTGTGGCGCCAGGGCGGCCTTGAGTTCCAGCTGGGCTACGTCTTCGAGCCCGGCGCCCCCGACGACGGCGTGACGTTGCGCATCCCCGTCCCGCTGCTGGCCGGCGTGGAGCCGCGCGACTTCGACTGGCTCGTCCCCGGCATGCGCGCGGAGCTGGCCGAGGCGCTCATCCGCACCCTGCCGAAGCCGCTGCGGCGCACCGTCGTCCCGGCGCCCGACTACGCGCGCCGCGCGTTGGAGCTGATGACGCCCTACGCCCGGCCCGTCACCGAGGAGCTGGCCGACGCGCTGCGCCGCCTTGGCGGCTCCGGCATCTCCGCCTCCGACTTCGACGCGGCGAAGCTCGACGACCACCTGCGGTTCAACTTCGCCGCCGTCGACCGCCGCGGGAAGGTCATCGACCGCGATCGGGACCTCGCGGCGCTGCAGCGCCGGCGCGCTGGCCAGGTCACCGCGGCCGTGGCGAAATCCGCGGCGGCATCGCGGAACGAGATCGTGCGGACGTGGACGGCCGACAACCTCGGCGTCGTGCCGGAGACGGTGGACAACACCGTCGACGGCCAGAAGGTCACCGCCTACCCCGCCCTCGTCGCGGAAAAGGGCGGCGTGACCGTCAAGGTGCTGCCGACGAAGGCCCAGGCCGACGCCGCCATGATGACGGCGACGCTGACGATGCTGCTGCGCGACTGCGGCGTCAACGCGAAGTCAATGCTCAAGGGGCTGCCGCTGCAGCAGCGCGTCGCCGTCGACGCCTGGCCCCACGGCGGTGCCGACGGCCTCGTGGAGGACTGCCGGGTCTCGGTGGTCCGCGACGCGATGATGTCCAACGGCGGCCCGGTGCGCGACCCCGCGGAGTACGAGAAGCTCCGGGCGGCGATCTCCCCCGGCATCGCGTCCTCCGTCCGGCAGCTGGTCGTCGGCCTGGCCCAGGCGCTGCCTCGCTACCACGTCGTGGCGGAGAAGCTCGGCGAGTGGGAGGGCCCCGCCATCGACGACATGCGGGGCCAGCTGGAGTTCATGCTGCCGAAGGGCGCCGTCGCCCGGCACGGGTGGGCGCACCTGCGGCACCTTCCGCGCTACCTGGAAGCGATGGAGATCCGCCTGGCCGACATGGCCCGCGATCCCGACCGCGACGCGGATCTCGAGGACGAGATAACCGAGGTCCGCGAGGCCCTCGAGGCACGGCTGCGGCAGTTGCCCGAGGGCCGGCGGAAGTCCGCGGCCGTGCGGGACATCGGCTGGCGCATCCAGGAGCTGCGCGTCAGCCTCTTCGCCCAGCGCCTGGGCACGTCCGGGTCGGTGTCGCCGCAGCGCATCCGCAAGGAGATCGCGAAGCTGCGCTGACGAGCCATCCGGCGGCGCCCCACGGTGAACGGTCGCCGTCCGGGGTCGTCGGCCACTGCCCGGCAGCGGCCGCCATTGCCCAGGGGGGCGATCACTCCCCGCGGAGCAGATCGATCTCGCGCTGGAAATCGTCGGCCGACTCGAAGGACTTGTAGACGGAGGCGAAGCGCAGGTAGCCGACCTCGTCGAGCTCCCGCAACGGGTCGAGGATGGCCAGGCCGACATCATTGGAGTCGACCCGTGGCGTGCCCTTGGCGCGCAGCGTCTCCTCGACCTGCTGGGCGAGTTTCTTCAGCTTCGCCTCCGGCAGGTCACGGCCCTGGCACGCACGGCGGACGCCGCGGACGACCTTGTCTCGGGAGAACTCTTCCACGACTCCCCCGCGCTTGACCACCATGAGCACGGACCGCTCCAGGGTGGTGAAGCGTCCCTCGCAGGCTTCGCACTCACGCCGGCGACGGACGGTGGTGCCGCCGTCGACCAGGCGCGAGTCGATGACCCGCGTCCGTTCATGGTGGCAGAAGGGGCAATGCACGCGACGATTCTATCGCCCCGCCATGGGAGCGACGACGCCTGCCGCCGGCACCGAGTCAACCGACAGCGCCGGCTCCTCCCCGCCCGCGGCCCACACGAGACCCAGGCCGCAGAACAGTCCGATGCCGGCGGCCGCGGCCACGGAACGCACGGTGCGCCGGATGCCGGCGACCGGGCGGCCGGCGTCGCCGAACCCGCCGGCGACGCCGACCGGGGCGGGGTGTGCGCCCGCGCCGCGGCGGGCGTCCGGCCGTCCCGCGGGGCGGGATCCGGCGCGGGGGTTCGGACGGGAGCCGACGCGGCCGGCCCTGTTCGAACGAGTGCCCGCACCGTGGGGACGCGCCCCCGGCGGCCTGGTGTACGCTCCCGCACGACCACGGGTGCCGACGGCGCGTCGAACACCGGGGCGATTCGGGCGATCCGGGGAGCCCGCGTTCGAACGGGTTGCGGTTTCGGCTAAGCCCTCCGCACCCCGGCGGCGACCGGGGGCGCCCATGCGGTCAGCGATGGCGTGGACGCCACCATCGCCCCAGTTAACGGCGGAGAATCGGGCACCGTACGGCGTCGTGTTCATCATCGTCTCCCTTTCGGTCGCCGCCCCGCGCGGGCCGGGAATCAGCCCTCGTTCGAGGGAACGGCTGTTCGACTGTCGTTGACACGTTCGATTTATAGCACCCGCCCCCGACATCGGCCATATGTTCGGGCAGATTTTTCGAACGGATGTACCCATGTGTGTCTGCTGATGGGGTACAGTCGCCTACGAGAGCCGACGAGACGAGACCGGAAGGCGCGAGACGACGACATGGCACCCAAAAAGAAGGACGCCCGCGAGGCGCTCACCGAGCGGCAGCGGAAGATCCTCGAGTTCATCAACAACTCCGTGATGCTCCGTGGCTACGCCCCGACCATCCGCGAGATCGGCGATGCCGTGGAGCTGCGCTCCACGTCCTCCGTCGCCTACCAGCTCAACGTCTTGGAGAAGAAGGGCTTCCTGCGGCGCGACGCGAACAAGCCCCGCGCCGTCGACGTGCGCACGCTGCGGGGCCCGGAGGCCGCGGCTGAAACCGCCGCTGCGGCCCCGGAACCCGCGCCCCCCGCCGCCCCGGAGCCGGCTCCGCTTCGCGACGACGTGCTGCCGCCGACCTACGTCCCGCTGGTCGGCCGCGTGGCGGCCGGCACCCCCATCACCGCGGAGCAAGACGTCGAGGACACGTTCGCCATGGCCCCGGAGCTGCTCGGCTCCGGCGACGACTTCTTCATGCTCCGCGTCCAGGGCGACTCGATGGAGGACCTCGGCATCTACGAGGGCGACCTCGTCGTCGTCCGCGCCCAGGAGACCGCGGAGCAGGGCGACATCGTCGTCGCCATGCCCGATGGCCTGGAGAGCGAGGCCACGGTGAAGGAGTGGTCGTCCGACTCCACCGGCAATTACCTGCTCCCCCACAACGCGGCGTACGATCCGATTCCGGCCGACGACGCGATCATCCTGGGGCGCGTCGTCACGCTCCTGCGCACCTTCTGATCCCACCTGGGCCCCGGCGCACACGCGCACGCGCCCGGCACCCGCGGCGGGATGCCGGGGCC
>JAEWGK010000108.1 GCA_023388385.1 Actinomycetes bacterium
CCCCGCTGCTGCCGGACACCCGCCACCGCTACGTGGTCGAGGACGGTGAGCCGATCGATGCCGTCCGCGTCGACGTCTACCCCGACGGCGGGATGGCCCGGGTCCGCGTCATGGGGACGCTCACGGAGGAGGCGCTGGAGGAGATTCGGAGGCGGTGAACGGCGAACACCGCACTCAACACATCACAACACATCACAACACATCACTGCGAGTGTGGTGTTGAGTGATGTGTTGGGTGTTGGGTGCGGTGTCGGAACGGGTGTCGCGTGAAACGATGAACGGGGTACCGCTCATGACCCCGGTCGCCCGGGTCAGCCATCTAGTCTCAATCGTCACCCCGACCCGCCCACGTGCCGCGCCGGGCGAAGGACGCGACCTCGCGGCCCTTCGAGAACGCGGCCTTCCGCGCCCGCGCCGTGTTCTCCCGCGCCAGCAGGGCGATCTGCTCGATGCGCTCGCGGCGGAAGACGGCCCGCGGAGAGCGGGACGCGTCGAGCGTCAGGCGCTTGGCGGCGGCCAGCTGATCGGGGGAGCGGGTCACCAGCTCGGCGATGATTTGCTCGGCGCGGGCACGCGGCACGTCGGAGACGTCCGTGGCCAGGCCCCACTCGGCGGCCGTGGCGCCGTCGAACTCCTCGGCGGTCATGGCCAGGCGCTTCGCGCGGTCCGCGCCGACGGCGTCGACGAGCGTGCGCATGCCCGACATGTCCGGGACCAGGCCCCACTTGGCCTCCATGACGGACCAGCGGGCGTCGGGCGCGGTCACGCGGAAATCCGCGCCGAGCGCCAGCTGCGCGCCGCCGCCGTAGCAGTGGCCGCGCACGACGGCGACGACCGGCACCGGCACGCGCCGCCAGCCCCAGCACGCGCGCTGGAAGACGTTGACGCCGTCCAGCCCCGGCACGAACGCCGCGCCCAGCGCCGTGGGGGAGCGCAGCGCGGAGGCGAAGTCCAGGCCCGCCGAGAACGACGGGCCCGCGCCCTCCAGGATGACGGCGCGCAGGTCGCGGTCGCCGCGCAGGTCGCGCGAGGCTGCCGCCAGGTCCTTCAGCATGCCGAGCGTGAGGCCGTTGAGCTTGTCCGGCCGGTTCAGCGTGACGACGGCCACCGGCGCGCCCGCCACCGTGATCCGCCGGACGTCGACGTACCCGGCGTTTCCGGGGGCGGAGGCGCCGGACCGGGCGGAGGCGCCGGAGGGCGTGGACGGATCGGACGGGGTGGTGGAGGCATCGGTCATGCCCGCGAGATTAGCGGGCGGCCGGGCCCCGGCGGCCGGAACCGCGCACGGCGACGGCCCCGCCATCGCGCCGTGGAGGCGGTGGCGGGGCCGTGGACGGGAATGCGCCGTGCGGGCGGCGCGGTCGTCGGGTTCGCGGGCCGGAACCGGCCGGGCGGCAAGCCCGGCGGAGGTCCTACTTGGAGGACGCGGCGGCGTAGCGCTCGGCGACGTCGTCCCAGTTGAAGACGTTCCAGACGGCCTTGACGTAGTCGGCCTTGACGTTCTTGTACTGGAGGTAGAAGGCGTGCTCCCACATGTCCAGCATCAGCAGCGGAGTCAGGTTGATGGAGACGTTGCCCTGCTGGTCGGTCAGCTGCTCGATGACGAGACGGCCGGCGATGTGGTCGTAGCCCAGGACGGCCCAGCCGGAGCCCTGCAGGGCCAGCGCGGCGTTGGAGAAGTGATCCTTGAACTTCTCGAAGGAGCCGAAGTCGCGGTTGATGGCCTCGGCCAGCTCGCCGGTCGGCTCGCCGCCGCCGTTCGGGGAGAGGTTCTTCCAGAAGATGGAGTGATTGGTGTGGCCGCCCAGGTTGAACGCGAGGTTCTTGGACAGGGCGCGGGCCTGGTCCTGGGTGATGCCCTCCTCGCGGGCCTTCTCCAGGGCCTCGAGCGCGGCGTTGGCGCCGGCGACGTAGGTGGCGTGGTGCTTGGAGTGGTGCAGCTCCATGATCTCGGCGGAGATGTGCGGCTCGAGGGCGTCGTAGGCGTAATCCAGCTCGGGAAGCTCGTAAACGGCCATTGTGGGTGACCTCCTATTGATTGATTCGTCCTTGTGGTGACCAACTGTACGCAGGTGCGCGAATTATGCAACGTCTCGTTTCCGTAAATGTGAGCGCGAAAACTTGTAGATGCATCCACTTGATCGGGTTGATGCGCCCCGATCCACCGGTAGCCTGGGCCCATGATCGACCGTGACGCAGCATCCGGCCAGGCCGTCGGCGACGCGGCATCCGCCCACGCCCCCGTGCCCCTCCGCGAGGTCGTCGCGGAGCCGATCCCCGCGTGGCGCCACCGCGTCCTCGGCACCGATGCCGCCGACATCGCCGTCCACCAGGACTCCGGCGACGCCGAGGCCATCCGGCTCGAGGCCGCGGTCGTCGGCGCGGGGTGCTTCTGGGGCGTCGAAAAGCTCCTGTGGAACACGCCGGGCGTCGTGCACACCGAGCCCGGGTACGCGGGCGGGACGATGGAGGACCCCGACTACCGCACGGTGTGCTCCGGCCGCACGGGGCACGCGGAGGTCGTCCTCGCCGTCTTCGACCCCGCGCGCGTGACGTACCGCGACCTTGTCCGCCTGGTCCTGGAGAACCACGACCCGACGCAGGGCAACCGGCAGGGCAACGACATCGGCACGCAGTACCGCTCCGTGCTCTACCCCGTCGACGCGGCGCAGGAGGCGGTGGCCCGGGACGAACTCGACGCGTATGCGCCGCGCCTGGCCGCCGCCGGCTTCGGTCGCGTGACGACGGAGCTCGTGCCGCTCCGTTCCACGCCGACCGCGCGGTTCCACGTCGCCGAGGAGGCGCACCGCCAGTACCTCGACGCCAACCCGTTCGGCTACTGCCCGATCCACGCCACGGGCGTGACCTGCGGGTAGGAGCGGGACCCGGCCGACCGCGGAGCCGGTTGCGGCGCGCGGGCTGGCCGGGTGCGGGCGCGTCGTCGCGCGCGGACACAAAACGGGGCGGGGCCCGCGAATGATGCGATCATCCGCGGGCCCCGCCCGCCGGCGTGAGGGGACCGGAGTCCCCGCCCGGGGGAACTACTCCTGCGGGGCCTCGCCGCCCAGCTTGTCCTTGGCCGCGTCCTGGACCTTGTCGACGGTGTCGGCGTACTTGTCGCCGGTGCGCTTGTCGAACTCATCGCCGGCGCGCTCGATGCCCTGCTCGACCTTGTCGGGGTTGTCGGACGCGAACTGCTTGGCCTTGTCGATGATGCCCATCTCTGAGGATCCTTCCGTTTGTGTGGTTTCGTTTCCGGCCTGCGCCGGTTTGTTATGGCGTTCACCTTAACGGCGATCCCGGCGGGATGCAGCCGCCAACGGTGCTTGTCACCGCATTTAGACGTAACCGTTATGTTCACATTGGCCGTGACCAGAGGATTGCCGGAGCGCGGAAAACACGGGAAACCGGGCGAAGGCGGCACGGAAGCCGGGAAGGTCAGCGCGCCGGGCGTCACTTCGGGATGATGTTGCGGCGGATCCACTTGCCGACGCGGTCGAAGCGCACGCCGCCGGCGCCGCCGCGGTCCTCGTCGAACGGCAGGCCCAGCACGGCGGACCAGGCGTGCAGCGCCTCCGTCTCGTACCGGTGGCCGTGGCCGTCGGCGACGTCGACGCTGACGAGGCCGTCGATGAGCACCTGCCAGAACGTCACCAGCGGCCACCAGCGCATGCCGGGGATCACGTCGCGGCCCACGTGCTCCCGCAGCCACGCGGGCCGACGCCACGCCAGCGACCAGTCCCACCACACGATGGGGTCGGAGGCGTGCTGCATGTAGACGACCCGTGGGTGCCGCCATTCGCCAAGGTCATTGCCGTGGAAGTCCCGCCACAGCTCCTCGGGGCGCGTCGCGAAGCGGATGTGCCGGCCGCCGTCGATCACCGGCGCGATGGCGGGGGAGCCGGGGTCACGGCGCGTCGTCAGGCTCTTCCAGATCGGCGTGAACGAAGGGGTGCCGGACCACACCGCGCCGTCGACGAGCGCCAGCATCTCGTCGGCGTCCTCGAACGCCCCGTTGCCGCCGTAGGAACCCAGGGACTCGCCGGCGACGATGAGCATCGGCCGATCCTCCGGCGGCAGCAGCGACCATTCGCGATGGACGCGCTCGAACAGCGTGTGGCCGGCACGGACCGGGTTGTCGCGGGCCGTCACCCAGGCGATGGGGCTGGGCAGGTCCGAGTACTGCATGGACACCTGCGCGCAGTCGCCGCCGAGGAGGAACTCGACGCCGGACAGCGCCCACTCCGGCACCCAGCCCGTGCCGGTCGAGGTGTAGATGATGAGGTGATTGCGCCGGAACGCGCCCGTGCGGTGCATCTCCCGGACGATGAGCTCCGCCTGTGCGCGGACGGTGCGCCCACGGACGCGCCCCGCGTAGAGGCGGATGGGCTCGAGGCAGTCGTGCTCGTCGCGGCCCGTGACCGCCGCGATGTCCCGCAGCCGCGGGCCGTCGGCGACGAAGCTGCGGCCCTGCGCGCCGAGGGCGTGCCACGGCTCCAGCGACCACGGGCTGCCCGACCGCCCCGGCTCCCACGGCTGGTGGCGCCCCGGCATGACCAGGGCGTTGAGGCGCGCCGCGTCGCGTGAGATGCGCTCGGCGATGCGGCGGACGACCAGGCGGTCGGCGGTCGTCGCGATCGTCGCGCCGACGATGGCGCCGGCCAGCGCCGGTGCGGCATACCGCGGCAGCCGTGGGGCGAACAGGCGCGTGAGCCGGTCGTACGCCAGCTCCGCCAGCGCGGAGAACCCGCGGGTGGCCAGGTACGCGCCCGTGGCGATCGCCGTGCCGCGCAGCTGGCCGCGGCGGCCCGCCAGCGCGTCGTAGCCGACCAGCTCCGCGATGGTCGCCTGGTGGCCGACCGACCGCGCCCAGATGATCGCCGTGACGCCCGTGAGCGCCGCCTGCCCCGCGACGGCGAGGACGTCGGAGGTGCGCTCCGACGGTATGACGGCGCGGACCGCGGGCACGCGGCGCAGCCGGGCCGTCGCCGCTGAGAAGCCGAGGCCCGCCGACAGGCCGATGACGTGGCCGGAGATCTGCGCCAGGAACGTCGTGGCGGCCGTCGACATCGTCGGCCGCGGCATGAGCGACGGGGTGAAGGCGGCCCAGGAGGCGATCTCCGCGCCGATGAGGCCGGGGGCCAGCAGCGGCATGCGCCCCGTCGCCCGGCGGACCTGCCGCAGCCCCAGGCGCAGGCGGGTCGAGGCGGCGGTGCCGGGCGCCGCCGGCAGCCCGCGGCGTGCGGCCCCGGCAAGCCGATTCATCGCGCCCCGGACGTCCATGCGGCCCATGATTGCAGACCCGCGGCCGCTCCGCTCCCGTCGCGCGGTCCCTCCCGAAGACGCGTACAACTGGACCTGCACGCCCGTGGGCGGATCGGCTCGGCCGCCCCCGCCCCGCGGGCCCCGTCACAGGACCCCGCCCTGAGGAGGCACCCCGGATGAAGGTTTCCGCCGGCAACAAGGTAGTGCTCATCGGCGCGGGCGACGTCGGCGTCGCCTACGCCTACGCGATGGTCAACCAGGGCATCGCCGATCACCTGGCCATCATCGACATCGACGAGCGCAAGACCGAGGGCAACGTCATGGACCTCAACCATGGCGTCGTCTGGGCGCCGTCGCGCACGAAGGTCACCCGCGGCACGTACGCGGACTGCGAGGATGCGGCGCTCGTCGTCATCTGCGCCGGCGCGGCGCAGAAGCCGGGCGAGACGCGCCTGCAGCTCGTCGACAAGAACATGAGGATCTTCAAGGGCATCGTCGGCGACGTCATGGCCAGCGGCTTCGACGGCATCGTCCTCGTCGCGACGAACCCGGTCGACGTGCTCACCTACGCCACGTGGAAGTTCTCGGGCCTGCCGGCGCACCGCGTCATCGGCTCCGGCACGATCCTGGACTCCGCGCGCTTCCGCTACATGCTCGGCGAGTACTTCGAGGTCTCGCCGATGTCCGTCCACGCCCACATCATCGGTGAGCACGGTGATTCGGAGCTGCCGGTGCTGTCGTCGGCGACCATCGCCGGCGTCGGCCTGTCGCGCCGCATGCGCGAGCAACCGGAGCTGCACGACGAACTCGAGGCGATCTTCACGCGCACGCGAGACGCTGCGTACGAGATCATCGACAAGAAGGGCTCCACGTCCTACGGAATCGGCATGGGCCTGGCGCGCATCACCCGCGCCATCGTGCAGAACCAGGAGGTCGCGCTGCCGGTGTCCGCTCTGCTGCGCGGCGAGTACGGGCACGAGGACATCTACATCGGCACCCCGGCCATCGTGAACCGGCACGGCATCCGCCGCGTCGTGGAGCTCGAGCTCGACGACTACGAGCAGGGGCGCTTCGACGAATCCGTCGCGACCCTGCGCGACGTGCAGGACCCGTTCTTCGGTGAGGGCGGCAGCTACGCGTGAGGCGCCGCCGCCCGCGGGTGCGGGATATGAGCATGTCGCCAATTCACTGAAAATAACACTATTGACCTCGAGAGATATGGTGCCATAGCCTGGCGTTCAGTACGGTTTCCGGAAAGGAGTTCCATCATGAAGATGCGGTGGAATCCGGCGGCGGAGGCCGCACCATGACGCGGCCGGCAACGCAGCCCCGGGGTGGGGCTCACACGGTGTCGCTCGTGGCCTCCGCGGTGGCCATCGTCATCGCGATCCTCGCCGGATTCGTGTTCGGCGACACGCGGCTGTTCCACTGGTGGGCGTGCGCGGCGCTGGGCATCGTCGCCCTCGTCGCCGCGGTCCGGGCGAAATCCGCCCGGCTCGGGGTCCTCGCCATCGTAGCCGGGCTCGCGCCGCTCCTGCTCATGTTCGGCTCGTGGTTCGCCGTCACGGTGTGGCACGTCGGCACCTGAGCGGCTCCGGCGGGCCGGCGGTGACCGCCGATCCGGCGTCCGGATGACCACCGCCGGGCCGGGGCGTGAACATCTGGTGAATGTCGCCGGGACGGGCCGTTTCCGCGTCGTCACGGCCGTGCATCCGGGCCATGATGGGCGCGGACGCTGGCGACCCCGCCGGCGCACGACGCGGAAGGGGAGACGGTGACGACGCAGGACGACATCCGGCATCTGGTGGGGGAAATCGACGACCTCCTCGAGCAGCTCGACCGGGTCAGCGAGGAGCACCGGGTGGATCTGGATCGGGTCCATCCCGAGCACCGGTCCTCCGCCGAGAACCTGCTGCATTACGCCCACCTGCGCACCGTCGACATCCGCGCGCTCCAGAACGGGCTGCACGACCTCGGCGTCACCAGCCTCACCACCGTGGAGTCCTTCACCCGCGGCCGCCTCCTCCTAGCGCGCCGCGTGCTGCTGGCCCTGCTCGGCGAGGGTGGGGCCGACATGGAGGCCGTCACCGCCATCATCGACGCCGACGACGACGCCGACCGCTCGCTCGAGGCCAACGCCGAGGCCCTGTTCGGGATGGAGCGCGAGAACGTGCCCGCCCGCATCATGGTCACCCTGCCGTCGGAGGCGGCGGACGATCCGGACCTCGTCCTCGGGTTCGCCGAGGCCGGCATGGACCTGGCGCGCATCAACTGCGCCCACGACGGCCCCGAGGCGTGGCTGCGGATGATCCGCCACGTCCACGGCGCCGCCGCGGCCGTCGGCCGCGACATCCTGGTCAACATGGACCTCGCCGGCCCGAAGATCCGCACCGGCGAGATCGCCCCCGGTCCGCGCGTCGGCCGCGCCCGCACCACCCGCGACGACGCCGGCACCGTGCTGACCCCGGCGAAGATCTGGCTCACCGCCCGCCGCATCGACCTTGGCGGTCCGGAGCGCCCGGCGCCGACGCCGGCCCCGCCGGAGGACCTGCCGGGCCGCCCGGCCCTGCCGCTGTCCGTCGACGCGGCCTGGCTGGCGAACCTGGAGGTGGGCTCCGTCATCTCCATGCACGACAACCGCGACTCCAAGCGAGAGTTCACCGTCACCCGCGTCGAGGACGGCGGCGTGCTGGCCGAGGGAAAGCAGAACGCCTACGTCGCCGAGGGCACGCTGCTGAAGCACGACTACGAGAAGACCCGCGCCACCGGCGTCGGGCGCGTTGAGCGCAAGCTGCGCTTCGAGGCCGGCGACGAGCTGATCCTCACCGACGAGCCCGTCACCGCGGAGGTGCCGACGGAGCCGGGCGACGTCGCCCGCGTGGCGTGCAGCCTGCCGGAGGCCGTCCGTGCCCTCGGCGAAGGCGACCCCGTGCTGTTCGACGACGGGGCCATCGCCGCCGAGGTCGTCGCCGTCGCAGACGTCGACGGCGGTTTCCGTGACGTCCGCCTGCGCGTCACCCGCGCCAAGCCGGGCGGCCAGAACCTCGCCGCCCACAAGGGCGTCAACCTGCCGGAGACCGAGCTGCCCCTGTCGTCGCTGACGGACGAGGATATCGAGCACCTCCGCTTCGTCGTCGAGCACGCCGACGTCGCCGCCGTCAGCTTCATCCGCACCCCCGCCGACGTCGACCGCGTCCTCGAGGTCCTCGGCGGCATCGCGGACGAGCATGAGCGCCGCGGCCGCGACGACCTGGCGGCGCGCGCCCGCAACCTGGGCGTCGTGCTGAAGATCGAGACCATCCCCGCCTTCAAGAACCTGCCCGGCATCCTCCTGTCCGCGATGCGGCACGAGAACCTGGGCGTCATGATCGCCCGCGGCGACCTGGCCGTCGAGCTCGGCTTCGCCCGCATGGGCGAGGTCCCCGGCCAGATCCTGGCGCTCGCGCAGGCCGCCCGCCTGCCCGTCGTCCTGGGCACCCAGGTGCTGGAGTCGATGGCGAAGTCCGGCCTGCCGTCCCGCGCCGAGATCACCGACGCCTCCTACGCCCTGCGCGCCGAGTGCGTGATGCTGAACAAGGGCCCGCACATCACCGACGCCATCCGGGCGCTCGACGACCTGGCGGGCAAGATGGGCCGCTCCCAGCGCAAGAACCGCATCATGCTGCGCCGCATCCGATCCTGGGACGACCCGCGATGATGCCCGACCTGGGGCCGGCCAGCTCCGAACGGGCCGCGCCGCCGCGGCAGACGTCGCGGCCCCACGGCGCGTGCACCCGCGCCGACCTGGCGGTCCGCGCCCGCTGCGCCCACGTCCGCGTCTGGGCGGCCGTCACAGCCGGCCTGCAGCTCGCCGCCGTGGCCCTCGTCTGGCTGTCGTTCCGCCCGCCGGCCGGTGACCCCGTCCCCGCCATGGCCGCCGGATCACTGTCGGGGATGACGCGGTTCCTGGCGGATGCGGCGGCCGTCGTCACGCTTATCGTCGTAGCGACCGTGCTGGACCTGCTGCGCCGGCGCGCGCTGGCGCACGATCCCCCGCCCGCCCGAGGTGAGGCGTCGGTCAACCGGCTGCACCGCGTGCCGGTGCTGAACCTCGCCGGGCCGGTCACTGTGCTGGCGGAGACCGGCGTGCGCGGCCCCGGTCGCTGGTGGTGGTTCGCCGCCTGCGGCGCCGTCGCGCTCGCCGCGGGGCTGCGTTTCGGGCAGGAGCCGTCGGCTGCCGCGGACGTGCGCTCCGGCATCGCCGCCGCCGTCGCGGCACTGCTGCTCGCCGCGGCCGCCCAGGCCCTGCGTGCGGGCCTGGGGCGGCGCG